>NZ_CATKPN010000064.1:0-23873 GCF_949767245.1 Pseudomonas sp. IT-P176 | reverse complement strand
GAAAGAGCCTTTTGCTTACTTTTGGGCTCCTCCAAAAGTGAGCCGCTGTAAAAGCGGAACCATAGGTGGCCGTTACCGCAAAAATGGATATGTACTCGGTCTAATCCAACACCCCAGAGGCCCGCCGGTAGTCCGCCATCGTTACCTGCCACCACAGCTCAGCGCATTGCCTTGTTAAGGATTTCCATCAAGTTCAGTTGAGTAAAAGGTTTGGCCAGACGCGGCAAGTGGGCGACGAAGCCGTCCAGGCGCTGGGCGAAGCCGGTGGCGAGAATGATCGGCATGTCAGGGTGCAGCTCGCGGATGGCTGCGGCCAGTTGTGCGCCATCCATCAGCGGCATGGCCATGTCGGTGATCACCAGGTCGATGTCGCTGCGTTTCTTGAACACCTGCAGGGCCTCGGTGCCCGACGTCACACAGATCACCCGATGCCCAAGGTCTTCGAGCAGCAACGAGGTGCTGGTCAACACCAGGCTGTCGTCATCCACCAGCAGCACACACAGGCGGGTAAACCCATCTTGCGCCGCGTCGGGTGCGCTGGACGCCTGGGCCACTGCGGTGACGGCCAGGGGTAACCACAACTGCGCGGTGGTACCCAGGCCCTGCTCGCTACCAAGAATCAGGCAACCGCCCAGTTGCTCCGCCAAGCCATGAACCATCGACAAGCCCAACCCGGTGCCCTTGCCCACGCCCTTGGTGGTGAAAAAAGGTTCGGTGGCCTGGGCCAGGGTTTCGCTATCCATGCCGTGCCCGTTATCGCTGACCGACAGGCAGACATAACGCTGGCCCGTCAATTGGGTCGGGATTGGATGCCCCTTGAGCGAATCCACCGCGTTGATCAGGATGCGTCCCCCCAGTGGCATGGCATCGCGCGCGTTGGTCGCCAGGTTGAGGATCGCCAGCTCCAACTGGTTGACGTCGGCCTGCACGGGCGGCAAGTCGGGAGGTAAATCACAGTGGATGGTCACCAGGTGCCCGAGGGAGCTGCGCAGCAAGCCGGTGATGTTCTCCAGCAAATGGGGCAAGGCCACCGACTCTGCCTTGAGCTCCTGGCGCCGGGCAAAGGCTAGCATGCGCTGGGTCAGCGAGACTCCGCGCTGGGCGCCCAAGGCGGCGTTGTCCAGCAGTTGCAGGAGTTTGGGGTCTTCCCCGGCGCGCTTGCGCAGCAGTTCCAGGTTGCCGAGGATGACCGTCAGCAGGTTATTGAAGTCATGGGCGATACCGCCACTGAGTTGACCGATGGCCTGCAGCTTCTGCGACTGGAACAGCGCTTCGCGGGCTATCTCCAATTCCCGCTGGGCCTGGGTCGCTTCGCTGATGTCGCGGGTGATCTTGGCAAACCCCAGGATCGACCCGGTTTCACTGCGGATCGGGTCGATGATCACGTGGGCGAGAAAGCGCGTGCCGTCCTTGCGCATGCGCCAGCCCTGCTTTTCAAACCGCCCTTCGCGGGTCGCCACTTCCAGCGCCCGTTCGGGCTCGCCCGCGGTGCGGTCTTCGGCGGTATAGAACACTGAAAAATGCTGGCCGATGATTTCCTGCGGCAGGTAGCCCTTGATCCGCTGGGCGCCCATGTTCCAGTTGCTGACCCGCCCGGTTGGGTCGAGCATGTAAATGGCGTAGTCGGTGACGCTCTGCACCAGCAGGCGAAACTGCTGTTCGCTCTGCTTGAGGGTTTCCTCGGCCGCCTTGCGCTCAGTCAGGTCGCGGGTGATTTTGGCAAATCCCAGCAGCTTGCCCTGGGGGTCGCGAATCGGGTCGATCACCACATGGGACCAGAAATGGCTGCCGTCCTTGCGAACCCGCCAGCCCTCGCCCTCGAAACGCCCTTGCTCGATGGCGGTGCGCAAGGCTCGTTGTGGCGTGCCGTCCTGGCGATCCCCTGGGGTGTAGAACCTGGAAAAGTGCGCACCGAGGATCTCGGCTTCGTCATAACCCTTGATCCGCGCCGCGCCGGCGTTCCAGCTGACGACGATACCCTCGGGGTCGATCATGTAGATGGCGTAGTCCACCACCGCGTCAATCAACAAGCGCAGTCGGCCTTGCTCCAGTGGATCGCTGCGGGTACCCGGTTGTTCACTCATGGCGGCCTTCTCGTTTTTTTATCAGGCGCTGCCCGGATGTCGGCAGGTACTGCCGCACCCACTGTTGCACGCTGCATGGGTTGTTCTGGATCTGTTGATCATAGATGACATCGGCAGCGGATAAAGCAGATTGAACTCCTTAAATGCCGATCTCTCACAATGCTATGAAGGCGGCGGTACTCGCCATCCAGCGCATTGGGTCAGCAGGGAGTAGTCAGCATGAACAGGTCGACAGCGCAGGACGGGAGGAGTTCGCTTGAGCAGATCCTCGAGGACTTTGGCCAGCGCGCCGCGCCGCTGGAACTTGATCGCCAGTTACCCGAGATCATGCGCCGCTGCCTGGCAGACGGCCAGGCCGACCTGCCGCTGCCCGGCCAGGGCCAGACCTTGCAACGCTGGCGCACCCTGGCACAGGTAGCGGGCAATGACCTGGCGCTGCTCAAGCTGTTCGAAGGCCACACCGATGCCAAGGCGATTCTTGCCGAACTGGATGCCCTGCACCTGGACAGTCCGGGCATCTGGGGCGTCTGGGCGGCCGAGCCGCCAACGGCCAGGGTGCGAATCGTCGGTCGCGAGCACGGGGCGGTGCAATTGAGCGGGACCAAAGCCTGGTGCTCCGGAGCCCTGCAGATCGACCATGCCTTACTCACCGCCTGGGACGAAGACGACCGTGCGCAACTGGTGGCGCTGGCACTCAGCCAAGGCGCTCTGCGCATCGACAGTGACGACTGGCAGGCCCGCGGGATGGCGACGACCGCCAGCGTCAGTGTCCACCTCGACGGCGCCCGCGCCCACTGCGTGGGGGGCAGCGGTGCGTATGTGCAGCGTTGCGGTTTCTGGCATGGCGGTGCCGGCATTGCCGCCTGCTGGTACGGCGCCGCGCGGACCCTGGCCGAGGTCCTGCACCACGCCTGCGCCGGACCGCGCAACGATCCCCACGCGCAAGCACACCTGGGAGCCGTCGACGCTGCGCTAGCCAGCGCGGCGTCCGGTTTGCGCGAGTGCGCCGCGTGGATCGATGCTCACCCCCAGGCCGATGCGGAATTTACCGTGCGTCGGACCCGCGCCCTGGTGGAAGCGGCAGTAGCCCAGGTGCAATGGCACGTCGGACGAGCACTGGGCGCCACGCCCTTTTGCCGCGATCCGCGCTTCGCCCGGTTGAGCGCTGACCTGCCGGTATTTATCCGGCAGAGCCATGCCGAGCGCGACCTGGCTGAACTCGGCCGGCAACTGCACGGACGTGATCCGCGGGGCTGGTGCCTATGAGCCAGGACCCAGACCCACTGATTCAAGGCGCGGGTACCTCGCTGGCCCAGTGGCAGGCATCCCGCGCCTTGCAAGCCGTACCGTCATTGCCCCGAGAGCTGATCCTGCCCTTGGGCCGGCGCTTGGTGGTGGTCGCCCCGCACCCGGATGACGAGGTGCTGATGTGCGGCGGACTGTTGGCCAGCCTGGCCAGCGACGCCACCTGCATGCTGATGATTTCCGTCACCGATGGGGAAGGCAGCCACCCGGGGTCCAGCCTCTGGCCCGCCGAGCGCCTCGGCGCCGAGCGGCCTCGGGAAAGTGCCCGGGCCTTGGCGCACCTGGGTCTGGATGCGCAACGACTTGACTGGTTGCGCCTGGGGTTCGCCGACTCCGCGGTAGGCGAAAGCGAAACGCAGCTGGTGCAGCAACTCTGCGCGCTGATTCGCCCGGACGACCAGGTCCTCACCACCTGGCGCCATGACGGCCACTGTGATCACGAAGCCGTGGGCCGCGCCTGTGCCAGTGCCTGCCGTACGCGCCAGGCCCATCTGCTGGAAGTGCCCGTCTGGGCCTGGCACTGGGCAGAACCGGAGGATCACCGCCTGCCGTGGTTGCGCGCCCGCAAACTGCTGGTCGCGCCGCGTTTCCTGGTGCGCAAGCGCCGGGCAATTGCTGCGCACCAGAGCCAGCTGTTGGCCGACCCGAGTACCGGCCGGCCAGCCATTCTCCCCCCGGCAGTGCTGGAACGCCTGCTGCAACCCTTTGAACTGGTGTTTCTATGAGCCTGTCGGCGATCTACTTCGAACAGCTGTTCAGTGCCAATCCGGACCCATGGGCGTTCCGCAGCCGCTGGTACGAAAAACGCAAACGGGCACTGACCCTAGCCTTGTTACCTCGCCAACGCTATGGGCGGGTCTTCGAGCCGGCCTGTGCCAATGGCGAGTTGAGCCTGGGCCTGGCCGAACGCGGCGACCGTCTGTTGTGCATGGACCTCAGTCACACCGCCGTGGCCCTGGCCGCCGAACGCCTGGCCGGGTATCCCGAGGTGCAGGTGGTGCAAGGTCGTTTGCCTGAAGAGTGGCCCGAAGGCCAGTTCGACCTGATTGTGCTCAGTGAACTGGGCTATTACCTGGACAGTAACGACTGGCGCCAGGTGATCGACCAGGCCCGCGCGAGCCTCAGTCCCCAGGGGGCGGTCCTGGCCTGCCACTGGCTGCAACCCATTGCCGGCTGCCCGCAAACCGGGGCGCAGGTCCACGCCATGCTCGATGCCCATCTGCATTTACCGCGTGCCGTGCGCCACGAGGAACCCGATTTCATCCTCGAGCTCTGGTGCCGAGGCCCCTACCGTCCTGACCTCGAAGAACCCACCCAATGATCGGCGTCGTCGTCCCGGCTCACAATGAACAGGCCCTGCTCAAACGCTGCCTTGACGCCCTCGCTTGCGCCGCGCACGACGTCGAACGCGCTGGAGAAGCAGTGGCGATCCTGGTGGTACTGGATGCCTGCACCGACCGCTCGTTAGCCATCGCCCAGGCCAGTGGCGTGCAGACCCTGGTGATCAACGACGGTAACGTCGGGTGTGCCCGCCGGGCCGGCGCCGCCTACATGCTCGACCAGGGCGCGCGCTGGCTGGCCTGTACCGATGCCGACAGCCGGGTGCCCCGCAACTGGCTGCGCCAGCAGTTGGCATTCAAGGCCGATGCAGTGTGTGGCACGGTCAGCATCGATGACTGGCACCCCGACCATTGCCCGGCGGTACGCCAGCGCTACCAGGCGCTGTATCAATCCCGGGAAGGCCACCGACATGTGCACGGCGCCAATCTGGGGGTGTGTGCGCAAGCCTATCAGCGCGTCGGCGGATTCCGCCCGCTGCCGGCGCATGAGGACGTCTGCCTGGTGGAGGATTTGCAACGCAGCGGTGCCAGCATCGTCTGGACTGCCCTCAACCGCGTGCGCACCAGCAGCCGCCTGGACTCCCGTGCGCAAGGCGGCTTCGGTGATTATCTGAAGTCGCTGGCGGGCGACGGCTGAGCTTCAGCGCCGCCGAACCACCCGCACGCGGCCGCTGTTGCCACCGCCGCAGAAGAACTGCTCGGCGCCATCAGACTCCAGGCCCGAGACTCCGACCCCGGCGGGCATATTGAGGGTCTCCAGCACTTCGCCGCTCTGCGGGTCGATCCGCCGCAGTTCACTCTCCTCGCCCTCCCAGGTGCCGTGCCAGAACTCACCGTCGACCCAGGTCACGCCCGTGACAAAGCGGTTCGATTGCAGGGTCCGCAGGATTTCCCCCGAAGCGGGGTCGATCTGATGGATCTGCCGGTCCTGGTACTCACCGACCCACAGCGACCCTTCGGCCCAGGTCAGCCCCGAGTCACTGCCACCGGGCGCCGGGATGCTGCCCAGAACCCGTCCGCTGGCAGGGTCGATTTTGTGGATCTGGTTCCCGGCAATCTGGTACAGGTGCTGGCCGTCGAAAGCGGTGCCGGCATCGGCGGCCATCGCGAACGTATCCAGCGCCTTGCCACTGTCCGGGTCGAAGGCGATCAGCCCCAGATTGTTGGCGAACCACACGCGCTCACCGTCCCAGGTGACGCCGTGCACGCTGTCGACCCCGGGAAAAGGCCCGTATTCACGTACTATGCTTGCGGCTGACTGTTTCATCGCGACATCCTCGTAGTGGTTGGGAGCCTTGAGCCTAATCACCGGACCAGGGCAGCGGGAGTAACAATGTGGTCGCGAATCGCGGAATCGGTGGGCGGGTCCAGCGCGCCGCCCGACCACGGCCGAACATTTGCGCCTTACCCTCAGCCGCCAGCGCCTCGAGGGCTCGCTGCACGCTGCGCTGGCTAACGCCCAACGCCAGGGCCAGGGCCGAGCTCGACCAACACTCACCGTCCATCAACAGCGCCAGCACCTCGCTGTGGGACGCTTCGATGGGCCATGCCAGGACCGCCAGCGTGCCCGATGCAGGCAGCACCAGGGCATAACCGCCCGGGGTTGCAGTGACCTGGGCCAGTGGGCGCAACATCGCGCGCAAGCGACCGATTTCCACCCGCAGACGGACCCGCTGGGAGTCATCGCTGAGTTTCAGGCGAAACACCCGAGCGATCAGCGTAGCCCTGGGCACCGCCTGCGGCCAGGCTTCGCCGAGGACGGTCAGCAGCGCCATCAGCACCGGGCGGCCCGCCAGGGAAATCCGCGCATCACGCTGCTGGACTTGATAACGACGCGCGTCGAGCACCAGCGCTCCGGACCCCAGAAGCGCCTGGACGGCCTCCAGGTCCAACAGTCGTTCTGCGCCCTGGCAGGTCAATCGCGCCGCCGGGGCCTGGAGTACCTGCCAGGCGCTTGCCACTTCGGCACCAAGCGCCGGGATTGCGGCCAACCGTGCGGCCTGTTCGGCGGCGGCCAAGGCCAGGCGCGCCGCCGGGGCATCCAGGCGGCGGATCGCCAAACCCGCGACAATCAGCCCATGGATCGCCCGCAACCCCGGTGGCAGCGTGCCCGGCTGCAGTGCCGCGAGTTGGCCCTCGGCCACGTCGAGTTGGCCAATCAGCAATAGCCGGCGAATCTGCAAGTAGCGGGCATGGGCGGCATTGATCCGGTCACCGTGCAGTTGCAGGCACTCGCGCGCCGCCTCCAGGGCCGGTTGCGGCCAGCCGAGGTCCCGCGCGGCAAAGGCAATCTCCGCCTCAGCCACCACGCAGCGCGCCCGCGCCACCCGTTCGTTCGGGTCAAAGTCATGGCTGGCCCGGCGCAGCAAGGCCTTCGCCCGGGCAAAGTCGCCCAACTGCGCCATGGCAATCCCGCGCAGGGCCAGCGCCGGCGGATCGTCGCGCAAGGCGACGTGCTTGAGTGCCCCCAGCGGGTCGCCCACCGCCAGTGCCCGGGCAGCGGCCGTGATCAGCGAATCCATGTCAACCGCTCCCACGCTTGCTCTCTTGCCGTGCAGTCTATCTCAGCGGCCACCAGCCCTGCGGTAGGCCGTGCCGGTGGCAAGTTTTGCCCACTGACTTACACTGATAGACCCATAACGCGGATCATGGCGCTCACCGTTGCCCGGGCAGTACCTGATGATCTGAGTGAAGCCAGCATGAAAACGCTCACGACCCTGTGCACCACCCTCCTCGCCACCGGCGCCTGCGCGGTGAGCAGCGAACGTACCTGGGCAGACTCCCTGTACAAAACCAGTTTCGAGTGTGCCCAGGCCAGCCTGATGGTGGAAAAGCTGATCTGCCGCGATCCGCAACTGGCCCGCATGGACCTCGAACTGTACCGGCTGTATCGCCTGGCCCTCACCGATGAGCGCTCGGTGCCGCGCCCGGACAAGGTCATGACCGACCAACGCTACTGGACCCTGGATCGCAATCAGTGCGCCTCCACCGCCGAGCCCAAGGCCTGTATCCGCCAAGCCTATGCCGAGCGGGCCCACCAGTTGCGCCAGGGCTCCGCCATCGTCAGGACCAAAGACCCCAGCCGGCTGACCGATGGCCCGCTGGCGTTTCATTGCAACGGGCTTGACGCGCTGGTGGCCGCCACCTACTTCAAGGCCGGCCCGGACGTGCTCTACCTGCGCTGGGCCACGACCTCGATCACCCTCTCCCAGGTGCCGAGTGACTCGGGGGAGCGCTACAGTGGTCAGGACGCGCGCGGTTCCTACAGTTTTTCCCAGAACGGCAACCAGGCGCTGCTGCAACGCCCGGCCAGCGCACCCTTGAGTTGCACCCTCGAACCCACTGGATAAGCGGGAGAACGTCATGCGCCAGATAGTCGGTAAAGAACCCTGGTGGGCTGAGCCACCCCGGCAAGGGCAGGACGAGTCAGAGCTGGAATGGGGCTGGCTGGTGACTTACAACGAAGGCGAACCACGGTTCGAGTTCGTCAAGCAACGGCCTTCGCAAGAGGAGATCCGTAACCGCAAGAGTTGCCGGATCAGTCCTCACGAATGAACACCCCGGGCCCGACACGCTAGACGTCGACAATCCGCTGGAAACCGCCGAACACCATGCGTTGGCCATCGAATGGCATCTGGTTGCCCGGCTCATGCACCCGCGGGTCGGCCATGAAGCGGGCCATGCCGGCGTCGCGCGTTTGGCGATCGGGCCACAGAATCCAGGAAAACACCACGGTTTCGCCCTCCTCAAGCTTCACCGCCAGGGGAAACGACGTCAGCTTGCCCTCGGGCACATCGTCGCCCCAGCACTCACTCACGTTCAGTGCACCAAACTCCTTGAAGATCTGCGCCATGGTCTCGGCATGGTGGCGGAACGCCTCACGTTTGGCCGTGGGCACAGCGGCTAGAAAACCATCGACATAGGACATGCTCGGACTCCTGTTGCACATTGGCTGATGGAAAGACTCATGCACTAGTCGACTGGCCCGACCAACGATCGACAGTCCCCGGGACTGTACTGACCAACGGTCACGCACAAGGGTGCGTCCGGCCAACTGACGCCAATGATTTACATCCGTTAATACTTGCTTCCTGGCTAAAGCGAATTTTTCACATTGGTTTCACTCGCCTGCCACCTGCCGACTCCTACAGTGCGCGACATCATTTGTCCTGCGAGCGCCTTGCACGCGCAACGTCAGGATCATTTCAGTGGTGTATCTACGCTCTACAGGTGAACGCTGTGGTTATGTCCCCAACACCGAAGTTATCCGGTGAAAGCTTGATTAAACAGCCGATGCACAAGTTGGCCCTTGTCATCTTGACCCTGCTGGTAGCGGCACTGGTAATGGGGTTCGTTGCCTGGCCGGCATCGCCGATGTTGCTGGCGCAAGGGAATCAGCTGCAAAAGGCCAGTGTGTTGCAACGCTGGCAGGCCGGGGAAATCGTGGTGCTGGTACGCCATGCCGAACGCTGTGATCAGTCGAGCAACCCCTGCCTGGGCCCTGCCGACGGCATCACCGAAGTCGGCAGGGACGCGGCCCGGCAAGTGGGTCAGGCCCTGGATTCCCTGGGGCTTGCGCACACCGACCTGCTCACCAGCCCGGCCACCCGCACGGTGCAAACCGCGCACTATCTCTCGGCCCAAGTGGTACCCCAACAGGAATGGCTGGCAGCCTGCGGCGCGACCATGGGTGCCGAGGTGCTGGCGCACAAGACCGCGCAGCGCAATCTGGTGCTGGTCACCCACAGTGGCTGCATCAGCGATTTTGAAGCCCAGAACGGCTTCAAGAACGCCCGCAAAGCCGAGTACACCAGCGCCTTGTTTGCGGCAGTCGGGCCGGATGGCAAGTTGCAGATACTCGGCACGGTGAATGATTCTGATTGGCCGAGCGTGCTGAATAATCAAGTTGCAGAGAAATAGCCCGCGGAACCTGGGCGACAAAGGCGCGCAACTCGACCCTACAAATCACTTCAACAATCAGCTATATCCTATTGTTTAATAAGTCATTTATCACAAATCAAAACGATCTACAGCGCGCCGCCGCTCATTGTCGTCGCGCACATCGTAATTGGCGGTGGTCTGGATGTTGCTGTGGTGCGCCAGCTTCTGCGCGATCGACAGGTCGTGTTCCTCGATCACCCGGGTGATGAATGAACGGCGGAAATCGTGGGGCATGATCTTCACGCCCACCTGGGTGCCGCGTTGCCGGGCAATGTAGTAGATCGCATGCTTGGTTATCCGCTCACGGGTGATGTGGCTGCCACGGCGAATACGATTGAACAGGAAGCCATCGTCCGCCTGCCCCTCTTCGAGAAACGAACGCCGCAGCTCGAGCCAGGCCTCGAGCTTGGCAAAGGCCCAACTCGGCGCGTACTTGATCAACTGTTTATTGCCCTTGCCCGTGACCTGCAGGCTACGTTCGGCGAAGTCGACCTGCGCCAGGTCAAGGTTGACCGACTCCGACTTGCGCATACCCGAACCGTACAGAATCCCAATGATCGCCGCATCGCGCAGGCCCTGGGGTCGGGGGTCGGCGGCGCACACCGCCATCAGGTCGTGGATCAGGGTGCGCTTGAGGTTGCGGCCCTGGGACAGGCGTGTGCCGGCGATGCCTTTGACCGAGCGGATTTTCAGCAGGTGCTCGTGGCTGATCAGGCTCATGCGCCAGGCTTCGTTCATCACCCCCCGTATCGCGTTGACGTACAGGGATGAGGTATTGGGTGCATAGCCGTCGCTGCGCAACGCCGCCACCAGCGCGATCACATCCTCGGGCTGCAACTGGTGCCAGGGAATGTCTTCCATGTTCAACTCATCAAAACCCAGGCGGTCGGCCGCATCCTGCAAGACATAACGCAGGGTCAACTGGCTGGAGGGTGCCAGGCGCGCCAGGTACAGCGTCAGTGGATTGGGGCGTTGCCCGGCGGGCGTCGGTGTGTCTGCGGTATCGGGTAAATCGAACAAACTGAAAGGACCTTTAATGAAAAGTGCTCAACAGAGACGGTTCATCTGTTGAAGTCTATTAATAGTCGAACGGGTTATTGAAGCAGGGTCTGACAGGCTAAACCCGTAGGAAGTTTCCGATAACCCCCCTATCCTTCGCGATACCCTGAACAGTTGCTGTAAACGTCTACGTTAAAGGATCAAGACACAGATTTTTCATGTCACTTTCACATATTCACGCTTACTCTCAGGGCATCCGAATCAGGTTCTGCCGGAGCCCACGCTGCCGATCCCAAGGGAAAAAGTCAATTCAAGCGCTTTTTCATAATTGTCGGCTAACCGTTTGATATGGATTATTTTTCTTGAGTTACCCTGTGACAAATTTATTCATTTGAACCGAACTCCGCGGAACTCGACACCCCGGTGTTCGATCCCATTGTTCCCTGACATGACTACCAATGACGTCGAACCCGTAGTGGGCGCCATTGCACAGACCCTGGACCCAAGCCTTTGAAGCCTTATCCAATCCATTGCGTGTCGATCGTTATCCCGGTCTACAACGAAGAAGAAAGCCTGCCCGAGTTGTTGCGCCGCACTGAAGGGGCTTGCCGCCAACTCAAACAGGACTATGAAATCGTCCTGGTCGACGACGGCAGCCGCGACAACTCTGCACAACTGCTCGAAGAGGGCGCCGCCCGCGACGGCAGCAAGGTAGTGGCGGTAATCCTCAATCGCAACTATGGGCAGCATGCGGCGATCATGGCCGGTTTCGAACAGTGCAAGGGCGATGTGGTGATTACCCTCGACGCCGACCTGCAGAACCCGCCGGAAGAAATCCCGCGCCTGGTGGCCCAGGCCGAGTTGGGCTACGACGTGGTGGCCACGGTACGCAACAATCGCCAGGACTCAGCCTTGCGCCGTTACCCGTCGAAGTTGATCAACCTTGCGGTCAAGCGCTCCACCGGAGTCGCCATGAGTGACTACGGCTGCATGTTGCGGGCCTATCGACGCACCGTGGTCAACGCGATGCTGGCCTGCCGCGAGCGCAGCACCTTCATACCGATCCTGGCCAACAGCTTTGCCCGCCACACCACCGAGATCCTGGTGCAGCACGCCGAGCGCGAGCATGGCGAGTCCAAGTACAGCACCATGCGCCTGATCAACCTGATGTTCGACCTGATCACGTGCATGACCACCACCCCGCTGCGCCTGCTGAGCATCATCGGCTTCAGCATGGCGGCGCTGGGCATGCTCTTCGCCCTGGCCCTGATTGTGTTGCGCCTGGCCTTTGGTGCCGGCTGGGCCGGTGACGGCATGTTCGTGCTGTTCGCCATCCTGTTCGTGTTCACCGGCGGCCAGTTTATCGGCATGGGCCTGTTGGGCGAGTACCTGGGGCGGATGTACGGTGATGTACGGGCGCGACCACGGTTCTTCATCGAAAAAGTCCTGCGCAACCAACCCGCCACGCCGGCTCCCGCTGTCACTGTCGACGGTTTGACTTCCACTTCTACTGATCAGGTTTCGCCATGAGTTCAAACGCTGTTGTTTTTGCCTATCACGACATTGGTTGCGCCGGCATCGAAGCCCTGCTCGCAGCGGGGATTCGGATCAGCGCGGTGTTTACCCATGCCGACGATCCCAAGGAAAACACCTTCTATGGCTCGGTCGCGCAACTGTGCGCACGCAAGGGCATCACCGTGCATGCGCCGGAAGACGTCAACCATCCGCTGTGGATCGAGCGCATCGCCAAGCTCAACCCCGACTACCTGTTCTCCTTCTATTACCGCAACCTGTTGAGCGAGCCGCTGCTGGCAACCGCGCGCCAGGGCGCGTTCAACCTGCATGGTTCGTTGCTGCCGGCCTACCGTGGCCGCGCCCCGGCCAACTGGGTGCTGGTCAAGGGCGAAACCCAGACCGGCGTCACCCTGCACCGCATGGTCAAGCGCGCCGACGCCGGGGCCATCGTCGCCCAACAAGCGGTCGCCATCGAACGCAGCGACACCGCGCTGAGCCTGCACGGCAAGCTGCGTGAAGCCGCCGCCAGCCTGCTACGTGACACCTTGCCCCTGCTGATCCAGGGCAAAACCAGCGAAACCGCCCAGGACGAATCCCGCGCCACGGTGTTCGGGCGCCGCACCGCGGCGGACGGCAAACTGCTGTGGCAGCAACCGGCCGAGCAACTGTTCAACCTGGTGCGCGCCGTCACCCAGCCCTACCCTGGCGCCTTCTGTGCCGTCGGCGAGCACAAGCTGATCGTCTGGACTGCCGAGGTGGTCAAGGGCAATGAAGGCCTGGCCCCTGGACGCGTGATCAGCGTCGATCCGTTGCGCATTGCCTGCGGTGAAGACTCGCTGCTGATCGCCTCCGGCCAGCGCAACGACAACGGCCTGTTCCTCAGTGGCCCGCAACTGGCCGACGAACTGGGCCTGGTCGAGGGTTCCGTGCTGCGCGGCGCTGAATCGGGGCGCAGCCCTCGGCGCACCCGGGTACTGATCCTGGGCGTCAACGGCTTCATTGGCAATCACCTGTCCGAGCGCCTGTTGCGCGACGACCAGTACGAAGTCTATGGCCTGGACATCGGCTCCGACGCCATCGAGCGCTTGCGCAGCCACCCCAATTTCCACTACGTCGAAGGCGATATCAGCATTCACTCCGAGTGGATCGAGTACCACATCAAGAAATGCGACGTGGTCTTGCCGCTGGTGGCCATCGCCACCCCCATCGAGTACACCCGCAACCCGCTGCGGGTGTTTGAACTGGACTTCGAAGAGAACCTCAAGCTGGTTCGCTACTGCGTCAAGTACAACAAGCGCGTGATCTTCCCATCGACTTCGGAAGTCTATGGCATGTGCCAGGACCAGAACTTCGACGAAGACACCTCTAACCTGGTCGTCGGCCCGATCAACAAGCAGCGCTGGATCTACTCGGTATCCAAGCAACTGCTGGACCGGGTGATCTGGGCCTACGGCCAGCAAGGCCTGGATTTCACCCTGTTCCGGCCGTTCAACTGGATGGGCCCGCGCCTGGACCGCCTGGACTCCGCGCGGATCGGCAGCTCCCGGGCCATCACCCAGTTGATCCTCAACCTGGTGGAAGGCACGCCGATCCGCCTGTTCGACGGCGGCGAGCAGAAACGCTGTTTCACCGACATCGCCGACGGCATCGAAGCCCTGGCGCGGATCATCGACAACCGCAATGGCGCCTGCACCGGCCAGATCATCAACATCGGCAACCCGGACAACGAGGCCAGCATCCGCCAACTGGGCGAGGAACTGCTGCGCCAGTTCGAGGCGCATCCACTGCGCGACAATTTCCCGCCGTTCGCCGGTTTCCGCGAGGTCGAGAGCAAGGCGTTCTACGGCAACGGCTACCAGGACGTGTCGCACCGCAAGCCGAGCATCAAGAACGCCAAGCGCCTGCTGGACTGGACCCCGACCGTGCACATGCGCGAAACCATCGGCAACACGCTGGACTTCTTCCTGCGTGAAGCCATGCTCGAAATCGCGGACCAGCGTTGATGCAGGCGGGCCTTCGAATCGATGTCGATACGTACCGGGGCACCCGCGAAGGCGTGCCTCGGTTGTTGGACATGCTCGATGAGGCGCAGGTCAAGGCGACGTTTTTCTTCAGCGTTGGCCCGGACAACATGGGGCGCCACCTGTGGCGCCTGATCCGCCCGCAGTTCCTCTGGAAAATGTTGCGCTCCAATGCCGCCGGCCTGTACGGCTGGGACATTCTGCTGGCGGGGACCGCCTGGCCTGGCAAGCCCATCGGCCGCGATCTCGGGCACCTGATGCGCCGGGCCGCGGCCGCCGGCCATGAAATTGGCCTGCATGCCTGGGACCACCACGGCTGGCAGGCCAACGCCGGGCGCTGGAGCGATGCGCAGCTGAGCGAACAGATCCGCCGAGGCGTCGACTGTCTCAGCGATATTCTCGGCCAAACCGTGGACTGTTCGGCTGCCGCCGGTTGGCGCGCCGATGAGCGGGTGATCGGCGCCAAGCAAGCTTTTGCTTTTCGCTACAACAGTGACTGCCGCGGGCACAGCCTGTTTCGTCCGCGCCTGGCCGACGGCAGTCTCGGTACCCCACAGATTCCGGTGGACTTGCCGACTTTCGACGAAGTGGTCGGCCCGCTGGTGGCCGCCGACGGGTTCAACCCATTTATTCTGGATCGATTCAGCCCCTCGCAGCTGAACGTCTACACCGTACACGCAGAGGTAGAAGGGATTCTGATGGCTGAGCATTTCCGTCAATTGCTGGTGCAGGCGCGCGCGCGCGACATCCGCTTCCAGCCCTTGGGCAACTTGCTTCCCGAGACGCTCGACAGCCTGCCTGCGGGCCGGGTCTTACGTGGCACGCTGGCCGGCCGTGAAGGTTGGCTGGGGGTGCAAGGCGCATGAGCAGACGCTGGATATTGCCTTTATTGCTGCTGGCTTTCGGTCTGTTCTACCTGCTGCCAATGACCTCCCACGGCCTGTGGATTCCCGATGAAACCCGCTACGCGCAGATCAGCCAGGAAATGCTCCTGACCGGAAACTGGGCCTCACCGCACTTCATGGGCATCCGCTATTTCGAAAAACCGGTGGCTGGCTACTGGATGATCGCCCTGGGCCAGGCGCTATTTGGCGACAACCTGTTTGGTGTGCGCGTGGCCTCGGCCCTGAGCACCGGCCTGAGCATCGTGCTGACCTACCTGATTGCCCGGCGCCTGTGGAACGACTCGCGCAAGAGCCTGACCTGCGCCCTGCTCTACATGAGTTTGTGCGTGGTGGTCGGCCAGGGCGGCTATGCCAACCTCGATCCGCAATTCACCTTCTGGGTCAACCTGAGCCTGGCGGGGCTGTGGCTGGCCTTTGACAGCCAGACGCCACGTGCCCGCCTGGGCTACTGGGCGCTGACTGGACTGGCCTGCGGCATGGGTTTCATGACCAAGGGTTTCCTCGCCTGGTTGCTGCCGGTACTGATCGCCCTGCCCTACATGGCCTGGCAAAAGCGCCTGCGCGAACTGCTGACCTACGGCGGCGTGGCCGTGCTGGTCGCGGTGCTGGTGAGCCTGCCCTGGGCACTGGCGGTACATGCCCAGGAGCCGGACTTCTGGAATTTCTTCTTCTGGCACGAACACATCCGCCGGTTTGCCGGTGCCGATGCACAACACGCGGAGCCCTGGTGGTACTACCTGCCGCTGCTGCTGGCGTTCAGCCTGCCATGGGTTGCGTTGTTGCCGGTCGCCATCCGCCAGGCCTGGCAAAATCGGCGCCAGGCCAGCATCGGCTTCCTGCTGTTGTGGCTGCTGCTACCACTGGCCTTCTTCAGTTTGGCCAAGGGCAAGTTGCCGAGCTACATCTTTCCCTGCCTGTTGCCGCTGGCGCTGTTGATGGGCCATGCCCTGGTGGATCGCCTGAGAAACCGCCAGACCCGGGTCATCCGTCTCAACGCTGCACTCAATCTGGCCCTGGGTGGCCTGGTCTTGCTGGCGCTGGTGTATTTCCAGATCAAGAAGCCGCTGTACAACAACGAACCCGAGCACCTGGTGCTGGTCAGCGTTGCCGTGATCGGTTGGTTGCTGTGCAACACCCTGCAGGCCCTGCGCCCTTTGCAACTGTGGGCCGCCCCCGTGCTCGGCAGTTGGCTGTTCATCGCCCTGCTGCCGGCCGGCCTGCCGAACTCTGTGGTGTACAACAAGACCCCGGACCAGTTCATCAATGACCATCTGCAGGAGCTCAGCCAGAGCACCCGGCTGTTGAGCAACGACCTGGGCGCCGCCTCGGCCCTGGCCTGGCGCCTCAACCGCGCGGACGTGGCGCTGTACAACACCGTAGGCGAAGTGAAATATGGTCTGGCGTATCCTGACACCCTGCATCGCCGGGTGGACTTCCTCAAGGTCCCGCAATGGATGAGCGCAGCCCGCCAGCAAGGCCAGGTGGGCGTCGTCATGCGGATCAATGGCGAGGAGCATTACGAAATCGACATGTTGCCCCAGGACTTCAAGCGTTATGACCAAGGCAATCTGGTGATTCTGATTTTCCCCAAGAGTCAGCCATGAGCCTGATACTCGTAGGGCTCGCCTGCCTCCTGACGTGCCTGGGCCAGGTGGCGCAGAAGTACGCGGTGGAAAGCTGGCGCGAGCGGCCTTCGGCGCTGCTCGACAAACTGCGTTCACCCTGGCTGTGGCTGGCGCTGGCGAGCCTGGGCCTGGGCCTGCTGGTGTGGTTGCTGGTGCTGCAACGGCTCGATGTCGGGGTGGCTTACCCGATGCTGAGCCTGAACTTTGTGCTGATCACCCTGGTGGCCCGCTTCGTGTTCCATGAAACGATCGACCGCCGGCACTGGATCGGCGTCGCCCTGGTGATCGCCGGGGTGATTCTGCTCGGGAGGCAGCTATGAGCCTGGGTCGTGGAATCGCTTTTGGCATGGCCAGCGTGGTGCTGGTCAGCACGGCCCAGTTGGGCATGCGCTGGAGCATGAGCCATCTGCCCCTGCCAGCGCAGTGGTGGACGGCCCTGCAGGACGGCACGGTCGACCCCTTCGCGGTGGCGGTGGTACTCAGCGCCATCCTTGCCTACGGGCTGTCGATGCTCTGCTGGCTGCTGGCCTTGCGTGATTTGCCCCTGGGTCGCGCCTATTCGCTGCTGAGTATCAGCTACGCCCTGGTCTACCTGCTGGCGGCGAGCCTGCCGCTGTTCAACGAAGACTTCAGCCTGTCCCGCTCCCTGGGGGTGGCCCTGGTCATCCTCGGAGTCATCACCATCAATTCGCGCAGCAAGCGTACTTCAGACCTCAGGAATGCCTCATGAAAATCAGTGTAATCGGGAGTGGCTACGTGGGCCTGGTGCAGGCTGCCGTGCTGGCCGAAGTGGGCCACGATGTGGTCTGCATGGACATCGATGAGCAAAAGATTGCGCTGCTGCAGCAGGGGCATGTGAGCATTTTTGAACCTGGGTTGGCCAGCCTGGTACGTGAAGGCCTGGAGTCTGGACGGCTGCATTTCAGCTGCGACGAAAAGCTCGCCATCGAGCACTGCCAGGTGCTGTTCATCGCCGTGGGCACGCCGTCCGACGACGACGGTGCGGCCGATCTGCGCCATGTGTTGTCAGTCGGCGATGCAGTGGCCCGCCACCGCCAGCAGCCGCTGATCCTCGCCGAGAAATCCACCGTGCCGGTGGGCACTGGCGACACCCTGCGCGCGCACATTGAGCGCCAGTTGTTGGCCGCCGGGCGCAGCTTGAAATTCGATATCGTCTCCAACCCCGAGTTTCTCAAGGAAGGCTCGGCGGTCGCCGACTGCCGGCGTCCCGACCGGATCATTGTCGGTTGCGACAGCGACGAAGTCCGCGAGGTGATGCGCGACCTGTATGCGCCGTTCAACCGCAACCACGACCGCATCCTGTTCATGGACCTGCGCAGCGCCGAACTGACCAAGTACGCCGCCAACTGCATGCTTGCGACCAAGATCAGCTTCATCAACCAGATCGCCGAACTGGCCGAACACCTGGGGGCCGACATCGAGTCGGTGCGCCTGGGCATCGGCGCCGACCAACGCATCGGCTATCACTTCATCTACCCCGGCTGTGGTTATGGCGGTTCATGTTTTCCCAAGGACATGCGGGCCTTGATTCACAGCGCCGAGCAAGCCAATTGCTCCAGCGACCTGCTGCAAGCCGTGGAAGCCATCAACGAACGGCAAAAACACAAGCTGTTCGAGCGGATCAAGGCGTTCTACAACGGCAACCTGGCCGGCAAGACCTTTGCCCTCTGGGGCCTGGCGTTCAAGCCCAATACCGACGACATGCGTGACGCCCCGAGTCGCGTCTTGATGGAAGCGTTGTGGGCCGCCGGCGCATCGGTCAGCGCATTCGACCCCGAAGCCATGCAGGAAACCCAGAAGCTGTACCCGAACGAGACCCGGCTGATGTTGATGGGCACGCCAGAGTCAGTCCTCAAGGACGCCGACGCGCTGATCATCTGCACCGAATGGCAGCAGTTCAAGGCCCCCGACTTCGAGTTGATCCAGCAGCGTCTCAAGGCGCCGGTGATTTTCGACGGACGCAACCTGTACGACGCAGAACGCCTGGCTCGCAATGGCTTCAAGTACTTCCCCATGGGGCGCGGCGAGTCCTGCCATCTGCCAATCCCGCAGCAGCAGTGGCCCGCTGCTGCCATCGCCTAGGCAGTGGGCATGACCTGTGTCTTGCGTCGAGCCCGAGTCGAGGATGCCGACGCGCTACCCGACATCGAGCGCTCGGCGGCCCGCCTGTTTGCCCAGGACCCCGACCTGGCCTGGCTGGTCGACGCAGCGGTGATCAGTGGCCCAGAGCATCGCCAGCGCATCGCAACTTGCCCGGTGTGGGTGGTCGAGGCGGCGGATAGGTGCATCGTCGGTTTTCTCAGCGCCGCTGTGACGGGCGGCCAGTTGCATATCGAGGAACTGTCGGTTGATCGTGAAGCTCAGGGCCTGGGTTTGGGTCGGCAGTTGTTGCAGGCGGCGATCGAGCACGCCCGGGACCAGCGGCTGCTGGCAGTGACCCTGACCACCTTCCGTGAATTGCCTTGGAACGAGCTGTTTTATCGGCGCAGTGGTTTTGTCACCCTGGATGCACAGCAGATCGATCCCCGCCTGCAGCAACTGCTGGATGAGGAAGCGGCCCACGGCCTGCCCCGCCATCGGCGCTGTGCCATGCGCCTGGACTTGCGTCCTTAGCGACAAACCGGGGTGCAGGGCTGCGCGCGGGGTGATTTAACTTCAACATTAATGAACTTAAAGATCATTAATATGAATTTGTCAGGCTGCGAGTTGGCCGGCACACTGTGCCGGTTCCTCCCCCAAATGTTGGAACGCTTAAAGGGCTTGCTGGAGAACCAGCCAAGCCCTTCTTTTTGCCTGCCCTTTGCAATTGGACCGTCCTACCCATGTTCGCTCGCTGGATTCCCGCTGCCATCAACACCCGCCCTACCGAATGGAGCCGCGCTGCCATCGGCATGTCGCTGGGCACCCTGCTGAGTGTCTGGGCCTGTGCCCAGGTCTTCGGCATGCAGATTGCCCTGCACTTGATCGGCCCCCTGGGAGCGTCGGCAGTGCTGCTGTTTGCCGTGTCATCCGGTGCGCTGGCCCAGCCCTGGTCAATCATCGGTGGCTACCTGTGTGCCACCGTGATGGCGTTGCTGGTAGCTCATGTGCTGGGACGAACGCTGGCCAGTGCCTGCCTCGCGGCCGGCCTGGGCTTGATCCTGATGTGCTGGCTGCGTTGCCTGCACCCACCGGCCGGGGCCCTGGCGCTGCTGATGGTGCTGGCGGATCCTGCGACCATCGCCCTCGACTGGCAGGCGCTGGCCCCGGTGATGCTGGGCGCCTCGACCCTGCTGCTGAGCGCCCTGGGGTACAACAACCTGACCCGCATCCGTTACCCCAAGCGCCCCGCCGAGCCGGTGCCAATGATCCCCGCCGACCACCCGCCCACCGACAGCCAGGCCATCAACGCCGAGGACCTGAAGGCGGCGCTGGCCGAACTGGAGGCCTTCTTCGACGTCACCCCTGAAGACCTCGAACAGTTGATCCACGCCAGCGAGCGTCACGCCAAGCGTCGCAGCATCGGCCAGGTACTGAGCGGCCAAGGCTGATACAGCCCAGCGCTTGAGCGCTGATGCGTTTGTAGGAGCGAGCGCCCGCTTGCGGCTCGCTCCATCACAGAGCTCACATACAGCCACCAAAACCTGTAGGAGCGAGCCAGCTCGCGAGAAACCCGAGAGCGCCGCGTTGAATCAGGAGAGACGCGTCATCGTTGACGTCCATCGCGAGCAAGGCTCGCTCCTACAGTGCTGGCGGGCGGCATTCCGGCGTTTGCCAAAGTGACCCGCCGTTGGGCGAATAAACCCACAAACCCAGGATCAAAAGACCACAACCTCAGGAAGAGGTCTTGACCATCGCCAGTTCGGGGTGGCTGACCAGTTTGTCGATGTGCAACTCCGGGTCGTCAAACCAGACTTCGGTCAGGACCCGATAGTGCTCCATGTCGCGACAACGCATGCGCAGGCTGTAGTCGAAGGCGCCACTGATCAGTTGGCATTCCAGCACTTGCGGGCACGCCCTGACCTTGGCTTCGAAAGCCTTTTGCGCGGCGCGTCCACTCTGGTTCGACAGCGCCACCAGCACCAGCAATGACAGGCCAGGGGTCAGCTTTTTCTCGTCGAGAATCGCCCCATAGCCACGAATCACCCCCAGTTGTTCGAGCTTGCGCACCCGTTCAAGGCAGGGCCTGGGTGTCAGGTGCACGAGCTCGGAAAGCTTTTGATAAGTGATGCGCCCATCGTGGCGCAGCACCTCGATAATGGCCTGGTCGATACGATCAAGCACAATCGACAGATCGCGGATATCCGCCATGTACGTCTTGCCTCACTTCAACGGCCCGAGAGAAATTACTGCAAACGCTCGCTCTGACCGGCCGGTCGGGACCATTTCCTGCCCCTGCTCCTCGAGCCCGTTCCACGTCAAAACGTTTATCCAGATTTTCAACGCTGAACTTGTACAGGAAACACCCCTGGCCGCGCACCCCTATCGACCTCAAACCTCTGATGCAGACGGTTGCAAATCGATGAGCAGAATGCCCACAGACGTAACCTTCGAGGTGTCGTTCAGGGCTGCGTTTACAACATGGTTATGCTGGACTCGGCCGATTTACAGCCGATTCTGTCGTGAATGCCCTATTGAGTTAAAAATATCGCCGACGGCCATTTCGATATTACAAAAATGCACACCGAACCTGCATTCATCCGGGTTGTACACGGCAAATTTGCACTGTTACGATCGACGATCGCCCGCGCCTGGGCATTTCCATAAAGAACAATAAAAGCAGGGAGTTACCGATGACTGCTGAGGTTTTATCTACGCAGGTAAAGGCCATGGATGCCACGCGCAACGAAGTCCTGGCCGAGGTGCGCAACCATATTGGCCACCTGACCCTCAATCGCCCCGCCGGCCTCAATGCCCTGACCCTGGACATGGTCCGCACCCTGCACCGCCAACTCGAGGCCTGGGCCCGGGATTCGCAGGTGCATGCCGTGGTGCTGCGCGGCGCCGGGGAAAAAGCCTTCTGTGCTGGCGGCGACATCCGTTCGCTGTATGACAGCTACCAAGCCGGCGACACCCTGCACGAAGATTTTTTCGTTGAGGAGTACGCCCTCGACCTGGCTATTCACCAATACCGCAAACCGGTCCTGGCACTGATGGACGGTTTTGTCCTGGGCGGCGGCATGGGCCTGGTGCAAGGCGCCGACCTGCGCCTGGTCACCGAACGCAGCCGCCTGGCGATGCCGGAAGTCGGTATCGGTTATTTCCCGGATGTCGGCGGCAGTTATTTCCTGCCGCGCATCCCGGGCGAGCTGGGGATCTACCTGGGGGTCAGCGGGGTACAGATTCGCGCCGCCGATGCACTGTATTGCGGCCTGGCCGACTGGTACCTGGCAAGTGAGCAACTGAGCGAGCTGGACCAGCGCCTGGATAACCTGCAGTGGCACGATACGCCACTCAAGGACCTGCAAGGGCTGTTGGCCCAACTGGCGGTGCAGCACCTGCCCGAACCCCCGCTGCAAGCCCTGCGCCCAGCCATTGACCACTTTTTCGCCCTGCCGGACGTGCCAAGCATCATCGAACAACTGCGCAGCGTGACCGTCGCCGACAGCCATCAGTGGGCCGTGGACACCGCCAACCTGCTGCAGACCCGCTCCCCGCTGGCGATGGCCGTGACCCTGGAAATGCTCCGCCGCGGCCGCGAACTGAGCCTGGAACGCTGCTTTGCCCTGGAACTGCACCTGGACCGTCAATGGTTCGCCCGTGGCGACCTGATCGAGGGAGTACGCGCCTTGCTGATCGATAAAGACAAGAATCCACGCTGGAACCCTGCCACCGTCCAGGCCCTGGACGCCAAGCACGTGGCCAGTTTCTTCACAGGCTTTGAGCAGAGCGGGAGCTGATTCTCATGCACGATATCGAACTGAGCGAAGAACAAGTGATGATCCGCGACATGGCCCGGGACTTTGCCCGCGGCGAGATCGCACCCCATGCCCAGGCTTGGGAAAAGGCTGGCTGGATCGACGACGCCCTGGTGGCGAAGATGGGTGAGCTAGGCCTGCTGGGCATGGTGGTGCCTGAGGAATGGGGCGGCACTTATGTCGACTACGTTGCCTATGCCCTGGCAGTGGAAGAGATTTCCGCCGGCGACGGTGCAACCGGCGCCTTGATGAGCATCCACAACTCGGTGGGTTGCGGGCCGGTGTTGAACTACGGCACCGAGGCACAAAAACAGACCTGGCTGGCGGACCTGGCCAGCGGCCAGACCATCGGTTGCTTCTGCCTGACCGAACCCCAAGCCGGTTCCGAGGCGCATAACTTGCGTACCCGCGCCGAACTGCGCGATGGCCAGTGGGTGATCAACGGCGCCAAGCAGTTTGTCAGCAACGGCAAGCGGGCGAAGCTGGCGATTGTGTTTGCGGTGACCGATCCGCAGCTGGGCAAGAAAGGCCTGTCGGCGTTCCTGGTGCCCACCGACAACCCCGGCTTCATCGTTGACCGCAGCGAGCACAAGATGGGCATTCGGGCGTCCGACACCTGCGCGGTAACGCTCAACAACTGCGTCATCCCCGAAGCCAACCTGCTGGGTGAACGTGGCAAGGGCCTGGCGATTGCGCTGTCCAACCTCGAAGGTGGGCGCATCGGCATCGCTGCCCAGGCACTGGGCATTGCCCGCGCAGCCTTTGAAGCGGCCCTGGCCTACGCCCGCGACCGGGTGCAGTTCGACAAGCCAATCATCGAGCACCAGAGCATCGCCAACCTGCTGGCCGACATGCACACCCGGCTGAACGCCGCCCGCTTGTTGATCCTCCACGCCGCACGCCTGCGCAGCGCAGGCAAACCCTGCCTGTCGGAGGCCTCGCAAGCCAAGCTGTTTGCCTCGGAAATGGCCGAAAAGGTCTGCTCCTCGGCCATCCAGATTCACGGTGGTTATGGGTATCTGGAAGATTATCCGGTGGAGCGCTATTACCGTGATGCGCGGATCACCCAGATCTACGAAGGCTCGAGCGAGATTCAGCGGATGGTGATTGCGCGGGAATTGAAGAACTACCTGCTGTGAAACCCTGAACCCATCGCGGGCAAGCCCGCTCCCACCAGTTCTTTAATGCGTTGTGGGGGCGGGCTTGCCCGCGCGGGGGGC
>NZ_CATKPN010000063.1:0-24317 GCF_949767245.1 Pseudomonas sp. IT-P176 | reverse complement strand
GATGCCGCGATGGGGCCAGCACAGCCAACATAGTTGGATATCTGGGCAAAAAAAACGGCGACCGCTGGCACAGTCACCGTGAAAAAGGCCGGCGCTTGTGGCACCCGCCGAGAGCTTTGTGGAGGGGTTACAGCCCCCAGTGCAGCAACAACAGCACCAGCACCACCAGGAATACCGTCTCCCCGACCATCAGCAGGATCGGCTTGATCCCCACCGCAGCCAGCTCCTTGAGCTGGGTCTTCATCCCCAGGGCGCTGATGGACACCACCAGGCACCAGCGTGACAGCTCGTTGACCGTGCCCTGCACCACCGGGGCGACCCAGCCGGTGCTGTTGATACAGGCCAGCAGCAGGAAACCCACGGCAAACCAGGGCAGCAACGGCGGGCGCTTGCCCGTCGTATCGGCGCCCTGCATGCGCGTGACCATCGCTGCACAGACGATCACCGGCAGGAGCATGGCCACGCGCATCAACTTGATCACCGTGGCGGTATCCCCGGTCTCGGTCGACATGCTGTAGCCGGCCCCCACCACCTGGGCGACATCGTGGATGGTCGCGCCAAGGAACACCCCGGCCACTTGCGGCGACAACTCCAGCCAATTGGCGATCATCGGGTACAGGATCATCGCCAGGGTCGACAACGCCGAGACACCGATCACCGTGAACAACGTGGCGCGTTCTTTTTGCGGGTGGTTGGGCAAGGCCGCCGCCAGTGCGAGGGCCGCCGAGGCGCCACAGATCGCAGTGGCGCCACCGGTGAGCATGCCGAACAGGCGCTGGAACCCCAGGGCCTTGGCGGCGATCACCGAGACACCGATGGTCACCACTACCAGGATCACCACCAGGGCCACCGGCTTCCAGCCCAGCGCAGCAATCTGTTCCAGGGTGATGCGCATGCCCAGCAAGGCCACGCCAATGCGCAATACGGTGCGCGCCGTGAACTCGATGCCGGCCTTGCAGGTGCCTTCACCGGCGAGGAAGTTCAGGGCCATGCCCAGCAGCAAGGCGAACAACATGACCGGCGCACCGTAGTGCTCGGACAAAAACGACGCCGCCGCCGCGACGATCAGGCTGACTACAAACCCCGGCGCCAGCTCGCGGGTGCGGCTATGAATACGGGTAAGAGCGATGGCGCTCATGGCGCGGACTCCTCGCAAGGGAAAACGATAAATGCCTGGTCGTCGATGACCTCGACCGGATACTGGGCAACCTTGAGTGCGGTGGAATTGAGCAGGTAGCCCGTGCGCAGATCGAAGCGCAGGCCGTGGGCGCAGCATTGAATCACTCGCCCCTCCAGGCGCCCGCCACACAACGACGAGCCCTGATGGGGACAGCTGTCGTCGATCACCAGCAGTTCGCCGTCGACGTTGAACAGCGCCAGGCTTTTACCTTCCAGATCCAGCAGTGCGCGACCGCCTGCCTGCGGAAGTTTTCCGGCAGGCACAGGGACCCGCCGGTTCATGCCGGTTGCCGCTCACGCTGGCTTTCCAGCAGGGCTTCGCGCATCGCGCCCAACAGGGCTTCGGCCGGCTGCGCGCCGACCACCGTCAGGTGTCGATCGAACTGAAAACACGGCACCCCGCTGGCGGCGCCAGCGCCATGACCGATAAACTCCTGGCCATCGCCACGCAGACAATCCTCCAGCGCCGCGACCTCGAACCCGCAGTCCTGAGCGATGGCCAGCAGGGTCTGCCGGCATCCCAAGTCCTCGCCCTGCTGGAAATAGGCACCATACAAACGTTCCAGCAAGGCATCGCGCTGCTCTGGCGAGCCCAGTTGGTTGGCCCGCTCCAGCAAACGGTGGGCATCGGCGGTATTGGGCATGGTCGCGATGCGGCTGAAATCGATGCTCACCCCCACCGCGTTCGCCGCCTGCTGCACCTGGGACTGGCGTTGGCTGACGGCTTCGGCACTGCCCAGGCGGCGACTGTAGAATTCGGCGAAGGGCTGCCCGCCGACCGGCATGTGCGGCAACAACTGCACGCCGTGCCACTGGGTAATGATTTGCACCCCGGGTTGCTGGCTGAGCAGCAACGCCTGGGCCCGCTCCAGCTGGCGCTTGCCGATCAGGCACCAGGGGCAGATGAAATCGAAAAACACATCAATCTGTAAACGAACACTCACACTTTCACCTCTACAACCGCGTGGCCAACCGAATCGTTGACCTGTTCGCCCTGAAGCCGGGCAATATCCTTGTGGTAGTGACACTTGGCGTAAAAGAACACCGCGGCCGCCGCGATGCTCACCAGTGGCACCAGTTGAAACGCCGCCTGCAGCCCGATCACATCCGACACCTTGCCGGTGATGAATGGGCCCGGGGCCAGGCCGAGCAAGTTGTTGGCCAGGGTCAATGTGGCAAAGGCCGTACCGTGCACCGAGTAGTGGGTCAGGTTGGCAACCATGGCCCCGGCAGGACCGGTCGTCCCTGCCGCAATCAGCATCCCCAGGCAAATCAGCAGCAACTGCGCAGGGCCTGGCGGCAAGGCGAACGCTGCCGACAGCAGTAGGCAACTGCCCAGGCAATAGGCGATTGCCAGGGACACCTTGCGCTGGGCCGATTGCCGACACAGGCGGTCGCTGAGGATGCCGCACAGGATCATCCCGGCGCCGCTGCACAACACAATGATCGCTGCGACGCCGCCGGCCTTGCCGGTGGCCATGTCGTAGTAACGGTTGAGGTAGCTGGGCATCCACACAATCACCGTGCCGCCCACGAACAACTGCAAGCCACTGCCGATATAGGCGGCAATCACCGAAGGGCTGGAACACAGGGTACGCAGCGGCCGCTTGACCGCCGCGGCGACCTTGTTCGCGGCCTGGCTGGCCCGCTGCGGAGCAATGCGAGCCTCCTTGACGATGATCGGGTACAGCACCGCCAGCAGCAGGCCAAACAACGCCATGCCGGCGAACGACCAGCGCCAGCCGAGCTTGGCCGCGATCGCGCCGCCCAGGGCCATGCCCAGCACCGAGCCGAACATGCCGCCGGCCATGAACGCACTGGTCAGGGTGGCCCGCAGGTGCTTGGGAAACACCGAGATCACCACGGCAATACCTACGCTGCCGTAGGCCGCCTCGCCCACGCCCACCATGAAGCGGGCAATGAACATCTGCTGGTAATCCTGGGCCAGCGCGCAACCCAGGGTGGCCAGGCTCCACAGCAGCGCCATCAACGCCAGGCTCTTGACCCGACCGAAGCGGTCCGCCAGCAACGACAAAGGGAAGGTCAGCAAGCCAACCATCAGCGCGACAATGCCGCTGAGCAGGCCCAACTGGCCGTCACTCAGGGCCCACTCGCCCTTGAGCATCGGAAAGACCGCGTTGAGCACCTGGCGCGACATGTAATCGGAAATCAACAGGCCGAACGTCAGGGCAAAGACGATCCAGGCATATTTGCGCGCAACACCGACACCACTGGCGTCATCATCGTCTGCGGCAATGGGGTGAAAGGCCATGCAGCCTCCTCGAAACATTGTTGTAATTGTTGTTATCGAGCTTGTAGCAACGCAGCGCGGGGGAAGCCTTGAACTTCCCCCGCGTCAGCGATCAGCCGCGTTGCGGCACACCTTTCTCGCCCACCTTGCGGTTGGGGGCCATACCATTGGCCAACAGGGTTTCTTCGATACTCTGGTACTGCACACCGATTCGGTAGATCTCACGGGCTTCTTTGCCGCTGGCGATCTCGCGACCCAGTTCATGAGCGATGCGCACGGTTTGCTGGATCTGCGCAACCGAGCTGAACCGATCGCCCTTGTGATCAATGATAGTGTCTTCATTGCCCACGCGCGGGTGCATGCCCATGGCCATCGACATGGTGTTGAACGGCATGACGTTCTTGAGCAGCGATTCGGAGGTCAGGGTGCAACCGTTCGGCGCGCGGTGGATGAAGTTGAAGAAGTTGAACGGGTTCGGGCCGTCGAAGCCGCCGCCGATACCGATCCAGGTCAGGTTCAACGGCCCCATGTAGATGCCCTTGCGCACCAGGCGCTCGAGGGTTTCCAGGGCGTGCATGCCGGTCAGCTGGAAGTGCGGCTGCACACCGGCTGCGGTCAGGCGGCGCAAGTGCTCGGCGACCCAGGCCGGGCCGGCCGGCACAGTCATTTCGCTGTACGCAGCCTGGATACCCGGGTTGGCCAGGGAAGTGCCCTCCAGATACTCCGGATACAGCAGCTCCATGATGTTCATCTGGGTGGTGTTGATTGCTACCGTGACCTGGTCTGGCGTGGGCTGCAGATCAGCCAGCATGTGCCGGGTGTCGTCCGACAGCCACTTGGCCGCTTCGCCGTCACTTTCCGGGGCAAAGGAAATCGAGCCGCCGACCTGGATGATCATGTCTGGCACGGCTTCACGTACGCCGGCAATCAGTTCGTTGAACTTGGACAGGCGCTTGGAGCCCTTGCCGTCCAACTCGCGTACATGCAGGTGCAGGACCGTGGCACCTGCCTCATAACAATCGACCGCCTTTTGCACCTGTTCATCCATGGTCAGGGGGATGTCTTCCGGGAAGTCTTCGGGCATCCACTCCGGGCCGTAAGGGGCCACGGTGATGACCACCTTCTCCATGTTTTCCGGGTGCAGGGAATCGTCAAAGAATTGCATGAGTTACTCCTTTTATTATGGTTGTTCGCGCACCTGGGATCGTGCCCGGGCAGCGCTTGTACGAGTGCGAATGCCGTTGCGGTGTTTCAGTAGGTCTTGTCGCCGATGATCCCGGCCCGCTCCATCTTGCGATGGCACGGTGGGTAGTCCATGACGGCGTAATGCTGGGTGCTGCGGTTGTCCCAGATGGCGATGCTGTTGGGCTGCCAGCGCCAGCGCACCTGGTACTCGGGGATATAGGCCTGGCTGATCAGGTAGCGCAGCAGTTCGCTGGCGCCCGGATTGGCGTCCTGGCCGAAACGCACCCGCTCGGGGGTGTGGTAGTTGCTCAAGTGGGTGGTGAAGGCGTTGACGAACAACACCTTTTCGCCGGTTTCCGGGTGAGTCCGTACGACCGGATGCTCGGCATCCGGGTACATGGCCTTGAGCGCCAGGCGTTTTTCGATCGGCATGGCGGCGCCGAAGCTGGCTTCGATGCTGTGGCGTGCACGCAGCTCGGCAATCTTCAGCTTCACGTCTTCCGGCAGTCGTGCGTAGGCCTCCACCATATTCGCCCACATCGTGTCGCCACCCACTGGCGGGCACTCCACGCAGCGCAACACGCAACCCATGGGCGGTGCTTCACGCCAGGTGGCGTCGGTGTGCCAGGCGTTTTCGTAACGGTCCATCGGCTGGTCGGGATTCTTGTAGATGCGCACCAGGCCCGGGTGATCCGGGTCGCTGCCGGCCACCGGGTGATCCTCCAGCTCGCCGAAGCGGCGAGCGAAGGCCACATGCTCGGCGCGGCTGATGTCCTGGTTACGCAGGAACACCACCCGGTGCTTGAGCAACTGGGCACGAATCTCGGCAAAAAGACCGTCGTCGTGGACCGCATCGGCGAGGCTGACGCCGATCAGTTCCGCGCCGATGCTGCAGGTCAATTGTTCGACTCTCATGGCAGGCGGCTCCCTTAGATGACGAAAATCGACGAGCCCGTGGTCTTGCGTGACTCCAGGTCCCGATGGGCCTGGACGGCGTCCTGCAAGGCGTAGTGCTGGTTGATCTCGATCTTGATCTGGCCGCTGCCGACCAGCTCGAACAGTTCACCGGCCAGGGCGGCTTTCTCTGCCGGGTCCGAGATGTAGTCCGCCAGCGCCGGGCGGGTCATGAACAACGAGCCCTTCATCGCCAGCAGCACTGGGTCGAATGGCGGGATCGGACCGGAAGCGGTACCGACACATACCAGCAGGCCACGACGCTTGAGGGAATCGAGGGAGCCCATGAAGGTGTTTTTGCCAACGCTGTCGAACACCACGTTGACCCCTACCCCATCGGTCAATTCACGCACCCGCAGGGCAACGTCTTCGTGGCTGTAGTTGATCACGTGGTCGCAACCGTGGGCGCGGGCAACTTCGGCCTTGGCCTCGGTCGACACGGTGCCGATCACCGTCAGGCCCAGCAGCTTGGCCCATTGCGAAACGATCAGGCCCACGCCACCGGCGGCTGCGTGCAGCAGAATACTGTCACCGGGTTTGAAGTCATAGATGCGGCGCATCAGGTACGAGGCTGTCAGGCCACGCATGGTCATGGCGGCGGCGGTTTCGAAGCTGATGGTTTCCGGCAGCTTGATCAGCGGCGCGGCCGGGATCAGGCGCTCGGTGCTGTAGGCCCCCAGGGTGTTGAGAAAGCCGGTGTAGGTGACACGGTCGCCAACCTGTACGTTGCTGACCCCCTCGCCAATGGCCTGGACCACCCCGGAAGCTTCCACGCCCATGCCGTTGGGCATTGGGATCGGGTAGGTGCCATTGCGAAAGTAGGTGTCGGCATAGTTCAGGCCGACCGCCACATGACGAAGACGAACCTGGCCGGGACCGGGCTCGCCGACTTCGACGTCTTCAAGGCGAAGGACATCGGGACCACCGGGTTCGTAAAAGCGGACGGCTTTGGCCATGTTTTCTTATTCTCCATTGCAAGATAGGCGTGCGGCATCGAATTGTGCTGATTGGACTGTAGGACTCAGCCTGCGGCACCGCTTCTCATCAGACGACAATGGCTTTTCATTTCGTGACAATCGAGCGCGCCGGATCAACGGCTTCAAGGTACCGTGGATGACTTATCCCAGGCCTCTGGGTAACCTTGGCCGCAAGCCACTTCAGCCCAACCCCAACCTCCTGTAGACGAGCGTGCAATGAAATCCCCCTCTGGCTTGCTGCTGTCGGGCATCGTGCTGGACCGCACCAGCTCCATACCGCTGTACCGCCAGCTGTATTTGCAGATTCGCAAGCAGATCCTCAACGGCCGGATCCAGGGCGGTGTGCGGCTGCCGTCGACCCGCACGTTGAGCAAGGAGCTGGGGCTGTCGCGCATTACCCTGCTCAACGCGTTTGACCAACTGCTGGCCGAGGGTTTCCTGGCCTCGCGCACCGGGGCGGGCACCTACGTCGGCACCGAGTGGGAAAACCGCAGCACCAACGCCCCTGACGCCCAGCCCCAGCCGCCGCGCCTGTCTGACCTCAGTCACTCGGTATTGTCTTTACGCAGCAGCCATTTCCAGGGCATCAGCTATGCCGACTGGGCGCCCGGCAGCCCGACTTCCTTCCTGCCCAGCCACAGTGCCTACGATGCATTTCCCCAGGCTGTGTGGAAGCGCCTGATGAACCGCCACCTGCACAAACCGAGCAAGGCGATGCTCGGCTATGGCGAACTGCAAGGCGTACAGGCCCTGCGTACGGCGATCGCGCACTACGTGTTCGATGCTCGCGGGATCGACTGTTCTGCCGAGCAGGTAGTGATCGTGTCCGGGGCCCAGCAAGCGTTCAACCTGTTGGGCATGCTCCTGCTCAACCCCCAGGACCGGGTGTGGATGGAGGATCCGGGGCATATCGCCGCGCGCATCGCCCTGCAGGCCCAGGGTGGCCACGTGGTGCCCTTGCCCATCGACGACCAGGGCATCGACGTGCAGTACGGCCTGGCCAGTTGTCCCGACGCTCGCCTGGTGTTTACCACCCCCTCGCGCCAGCACCCTCTGGGGGTGACCATGAGCTACGCGCGGCGCCAGGAACTCATCGACTGGGCCGAGCAGCAGCAAAGCTGGATCATCGAAGATGACTGCGACAGTGAGTTTCGCTACCACGGCCGCCCCCTGCCCGCGCTCTATGCCATGGACCAGGGGGCACGGGTGATCTATGTCGGCACGTTCAGCAAGGTGTTGTTTCCCTCCCTGCGGCTGGGCTACGTGATTTTGCCCCAGGCCTTGATCGAGCCGTTTTGCACCCTGCGCGCGGTCATGGATCGCAGCCCGCCGACCCTGCTGCAGACAGTGACTGCCGATTTCATGGTCGAGGGCCACTTTCTCGGCCACATTCGCCGCATGCGCGCGCTGTACCAGGCCCGCCAGCAGGCGCTGGTCGAGCAATTGCAGCAACAGCTGGGGAGCTTTTTCCAGGTCACGCCCGTGGATGCCGGCATGCACCTGATCGCCTGGTTGCCCGTGCAGCTGGATGACCAGCTCATCGCCCGGGAGCTGACGTTGCGCCATATCTACACCTATGCCCTGAGCGACTACTGCATCGAGCACCGCCAGCCACCGGCGTTGCTGATCGGCTTCGCCAGCACCCCCGAGGACCAGGCGCAGCAGCGAGTCGCCGCACTCGCCCAGGCCCTGCGCGACATGGGGTGCCTGCCCGCGGCAAGCTGAGGCCTGGCAAGTGGTCTTATGATTTAACCGATAATGGATCTATCGAGAGTTCCTGACTGGCGCGATAAAGGTTGCGCCGGTAGACCCGGTGTCTGAACCAGGAACCACTCGAATGAACAATAAGATCCAACAACGCTTCAGCGCCTTGCTCAGTCACAAGGCCGGCGCCGCCCAAGCGCCCGCAACACTGACCCCGGAACTGGCGCGCCAGTTGCTCGACCGCCTGGGCCAACTGCGCCTGTTTGCCCACGCCTATCCCCTGTTGACCAACCTCACCCACGGCCGTGTCACCCCCCCCGACCTCCTGGACTTTGCCTATCGCCACGAGCTGCAGGGCTTGAGCCTGCACCTGCTGGACGGCGAGGCCAACAGCCTGAGCCAGATGAGCGCCCCACAGTTGCAGGCGTTTGCAGACAAGGCCCGGGCCCTGGGCCTGGAAGTGCACCTGGAAATCAGCAGCACTCGCCAAGCCGATGTCGATCAAGTGGTCGCCATCGCCCGCGCCCTGGGCGTGCGCAACATCCGCGTGTACTCACGCTACGAAGGTTCACTGTCACAGGTCATGGACCTGATCGAAAACGACCTGCGCTACCTCGCGCAACAGGCCGATGCCCATGACCTGTACTTCGATTTCGAGCAACACGAGGAACTCAAGAGCGCCGAGATCGCCCAGTTGCTCAGCCGCCTCAACCACCCCCGGCTGCATGCCCTGTTCGACTTCGGCAACATGATCAATGCCTGTGAACAGCCGCTGCAGGCCCTGCGCAACCTCGCGCCGCACATTCGCCAGGTCCACCTCAAGGGCGTGCAAATCGTCCCTGAGCACAGTGGTTTTGGCCATTACGGCGTGCTGCAAGGCAGTGACGAAGACGACTTGCCCAGTGCCCGCATGCTGTTCGAGTTGCTGATGCTGGGCGAGTCCAGCCCCCAGGTGATCGCCTTCATCCTCGAGCAGGAAAACCACTACGTAGCCCCGGCGTTTCGCCAGACCAACGAGTCCGCCGACCCGTTCATTGCCTACCGGGAAATGAGTGATACGCCGTTGCCAGCGGGTTACTCGCTGGAACGCATGCTGGCCGATGAACACCGCTGGGCCAACAACCAGGTCGCTTACGTGCGCGGCCTGCTGGCCGAGTTGCGCACCCTGGCCGAATTGACCCTGGCCTCCTGCACACCCGCTTGAACCCGACGCGACACACTGACGACGCTTGGAGAATAACAATGACAACTCGTGACAAGGCCAAATGGCTCAGATTCCTGATCCTGATCCTCGGTGGCGGCACCATCTATAAACTGGCGAACCTCAAGGACGCCTTCTACATCCCCATGCAAGAGTTCATGGGTTTGACCCACACTGAAATCGGCCTGCTGCTCAGCGCCAACGCGATCATTGCGACCGCGCTGTTTGTGGTCGGCGGAATGCTCGCCGACCGTTACGACACGCGCAAGCTGATTCCCCTGGGCTTGCTGGGTACCGGCGGCCTGGGCCTGTACCTCGCGACCTTCCCGCCCTTCAGCAACCTGTTGATTGTCTTCAGCCTGCTGGCGGTGTGCGCCGACTGCCTGTTCTGGCCGTCACTGCTCAAGGCCATCCGCAACCTGGGCGACGACAAGGAACAAGGACGCCTGTTCGGGCTGCTGGAAGGTGGCCGGGGCGTGGTCGATACCCTGGTGGCTTTTTCTGCGCTGGGGGTCTTCGTCGCCATGGGTTCGGGTGAAACGGGGCTGAAATCGGCGATCCTGTTCTACTCGGTGATCGACATCCTGGCCGGGACACTGACCTGGTTCCTGCTCAAGGGCGGCACCACGTCGACCACCGTGCAGGCAAAAAACGGCCTGTCGAACCTGTTGGAAGCCATCAAGGTCCCGGGGATCTGGCTGGTCAGCCTCAACGTGTTCATGGTCTATATCGTGTACTGCGGCCTGACCTACTTCATTCCCTACCTCAAGGACATGTACCAACTGCCGGTGGCGCTGGTCGGTGCCTACGGCATCATCAATCAGTACTGCCTGAAAATCCTTGGCGGACCTGCCGGTGGCTTCATTGCCGACAAGCAGTTCAAGAGCACCAGCCGCTACCTGAAATGGGCTTTCCTGGCGCTGTTGCCGTTGATGGGCGTGATCATGCTGATTCCGAAAAGCCCGAGTTACATCTACGCCGGCATGGCCGCCACCCTGTCTTTTGCGCTGATCGTGTTTTCCATGCGTGGGGTGTTCTGGGCGCCCATGGGCGAAGTCGGCATTCCCCAGCACATCACCGGCTCGGCCTTTGGCATTGGCTGCCTGATCGGTTACGCACCGGGCATGTTCGCCTACGTCATCTACGGCTCGATCCTCGACCACTTCCCGGGCGAGCAAGGCTACAACTATGTGTTCAGCCTGATGAGCCTGCTGGCCATTGTTGGCTTCCTTGTCTCCAGCCTGCTGTACCAGGCCGTGCGCAAGAACGCCCGAGCCACCGCCGGGGCTGACGTCGCGCCCGCCTGAACCTGCGGGTTACTGCTCTTCATTCACCGGCAAACATTGGCACCCGTCGCTCCAGCATGGCACGGGTGCCTTCGGCAACGTCAGCACTGACGATCCGCCATTCATGCTCCCCTCCTTCGCGGCCCATGGCCTGACCGAATTGTACGGCCAGGCCTTGGCGTACCGCTTCAGCGCCAGCAATGCGCAACGCGACACCCGTTAATCCCCAATCAACTTCGGATGGCGCTCAATCTGCAACTCCTGCGGAGCCAGGGCATTTGTAGTGGGCTTTTATGCGTGTGGTACGTACCATGTATTTACATACTAGTTATGCGAAATTCCACACTGCTGAAAACGGTGTTTATAAGATGGAATAATTGAGCGTTATCGCACCTTATGGCTATTTTTGCCGTTAAAACTCCGTAGCATCGCTGTACCGCGCCGAAGACAGCTTCAAGAGGTGTGTGAATCGCCGATCTCGACAGTGGCTGCTGCACAAGCTCCCGACGCGGGCAGCAGGCGAATCTCCACGCGGCGGTTGGCCGCCCGTCCAGCCTCGGTCCGGTCACTGGCAAGCGGATGGTTCGCGCCGTTTCCCTGGACCGCCAGGCAACTGTCCGGGATATCGCCCAAGCGGCGCATCCAGCTACGCACGGCCGATGCCCGGGCTTGTGACAATTGCAGGTTGTGCTCGGCGCTGCCCGTGGTGTCGCTGTGCCCGGTGATCACGATCAGCCAGTCGGGCCGAGGTTTGAACACACCCAGGGCCTTGAGCAGTGAATCGTTCGCTTCGGGTTTGAGCTCAGCGCTACCGGCATCGAACAATCCGTGCAGATGCAATGGCTCCAGCCTGGGTTGTGCCGGATGGCTGTTGTTGGCCAGGTAATACCGGCCGTCACTGTCAGCCGCCAGGTGCCAGCCACTCTGCCAGGCCAACCCGCACGCAAGGAGGAGCGTGGCGACCAGGGCCAGTAGCCACGGCATGCGTCGAGTGCGACGGGTTTGCCGGCTTGTTAACGCCGGTGGCTGGGTCAGGATCACCACGGGCAAGCTGCGCGCCGGTTCCGGCAGAGGCATCCAGATCCCGTATGGCGTCGGGCCGGGTAAATCGTTGCGCTGCAGGCGTTGCATCAGGTTATGCAGCTGCTGGCGCAGTGCCTGCAAGCTCACCAGAGGCGCCGGCACCTGGTGTTCCAGGCGTTGCGCGAGGCGCGCCAGTTGCCCATCCAGATCAACCAGTGCAGGCAAGTCTCGGGTATCGAGTACCAGACTGCGCAGCAATGGTGGCAACTGGCTGAACAGCCAGGCGAGAATATCCAGGCGGGCCGCCGCCATTGGCGGCCATAGGTTCAGCCACTGCTCTGAGAGCATCGCTAGCAGTTCGAGGCCTTGGCCCATGCCCTCCAAGCCATGGCGCTGGCTTCGGGCCAAGGCAAAGGCGGCGACGGTTTGCAGTTCCGCGCCGTTCTTTTGAAATAGCGCCAGGCACAACTGCTCGACCAGCGCCCAGTCCACATCGGGACGCGCCGGATGGTTGAGCTTGCCGAGTTCTTCGCGCAGCGCCAGGAACTCGGCAAAACCGCGCGGATCGTTGCCCACGCGCACATGCATTTCAAACAACCCGGTCATCGGAGGTCCTTATGGTTGGAGATATCACAGCAGCGACTGCTGGCGCTTCAAGTGGCGCACCAGCACCTTGCCTTCGGGGGCCAGGGTGGTGCCGAAGGTGACCCGCGCGCCTCCCTTGAGTTGCAGGTCAAGGGCATAGTCCAGATGGCCGGGCAACACTTGTGGCAACAGTTCAATGTTCAGCGCAGCCAGGCGCGGCTCGTACTTGAGCAGCGTAGCGGCCATGGTCCGTATCAGATCCTGTGCGGTGGCCGGCAGCCCCTGCAGGACCAGGCCCATGTCCGGCAGACCGTAGTCCGGCAGATGGGCCAGGGTGCCGGCGCGGCTGTTGAGGATGCGTTGCAGGTTGTCGAGTACTGACAGGGTCACCTGGTCCTCTTCGCTGACGCGCTGCAGGTCCAGTTCGCCAGTGAAGTTCTGCAGGAGTATTTCGTAGAGCGAAGGTGGGTTGGCCATGCCTCAGTCCTTCGCCAGTGGACGCAGGCTCAGCCGGTTGTCCGCCAGCTCGATGACCCGGGCTCGGTCCGGGTCCAGGTCATCGCGACCCAGGACCAGGCGCCAGGTCGCGGCTTGGGTATCTGGCTCGCGAAATAGCGCGACCACCGCGACAAATTGCGCGTCCTTATCCAGCGCCATGCTCAATTGCGCGCCCTCCCCGGGCTTTACCACCAGGGCCTGTTCATGCAACCGGTCGACCTGTAGCGCGCTGGCCCCCTCGTCGACCAGGGCGGCGTAGGTCGTGCGGTCCAGCGCATCACGGCTGCGCAACTGGTAGACGCGCACCAGGGTGGATGTTGCGAGCGCGTTCATTTCAGCCGCTGCGGTGTTGATCGACGCGCGAGCAGTGAAGTCCAGGTGCAGGGTTTTCACTTGTTTGTAGAAAATTGCCCGTGCGGTGGCGCTGCTGGTATCCGATATCGCCTGGGTCATTGCGCAACCGCTCAGCGACGCACCCAGCGCCGCGAGCATCAATGCATTAAACAGGGTACGCGACATGCTGTGCCTCTCTGAGTTGGGGGTTGATGTGCAGGCCTTGATATCGACCCAGGTTGATCGTGATGCTCGCATTCTGCGCAGCGACCTCGGCCGCACTGCCCCGCCCCAGCATGGCGGTCTTGCCCAGCAGCACTTCGGCGCTGCCAAGCACTGGCGATGGCAGGTTGCGCACCGGTAACGACAACTGCAGGCGCGCGGTGCACCGCCAGCCCAGATAGACCCGCAGCAACACCAACAAATCGCTGTGCAAGCGGCCGCCCGGCAACCAGCCCCGGGCCTGGACTGCATCGTCGGTAAACAGCGCCAGGTGCAACTGGCTATTGACGTCTTGCCCGGCACGCCCCAGTGGCGTGCCCTGGGACAGTCGCACCGGCCGGCTTGAACATAGGCTGGCCGGCTGGGCCAACGGCACTTTCTGCGGCCAATGCGGCGTCACCTGGGCTCGGGTTTCGGGCGCCAACAGCTTGACCAGGGCCACAACGCCTTCAGCGTTGCGGGTGGGTAGCCGCATGACGCTGAGCAGCGCCAGGAAACGTGAAATGGGCGTGGCGATCTGTTGCGCGGTACCGGGAATCCCCAACCCGATCAGGCCCAGCAGGCACTGCGAGGTGGCATCGCTGCCGCCGCTTTCGAACGTCGCTGGGTAGGAGTACTTGCGCCAAATGCGGTAGAACTGAGTGAAGATCCGGTGGTTGAAGATGTCGAGGAAGGCTTCCAGCGCCTCATGCCCCTCCCGTCGCTGGGCAATGTCGTCGAGAAAACTAGTCGGCATTGGCGAGTCCACACCGTACAGGCCTAGTAGGCGAGTGCGTACCGTCGCCGGGCCATTAGGATCGGTCGCGCAAGGTTCGATGGCCTTGAGCTCGCTGGCGGGGAATCCCATGCCGGGGTCCGGGCGAAAGCGCACCGGGTCATCCGCCGGCCGTGTGGTGCTGCCCAGCGGTGGGTGATTGGGCAGCGCTTGCTCCAGCAACTGGCAGAAGCGGTACAAATTGGCCTCAGCCACCCGTCCCTGCAATGCCTCCAGCAACCCGGAGGCTTTCAGCCGGGAATACGCTGACTGTGATTCTCGTTCCATCGAAGGCACTTTCCAGTAGGTTGCAGGACCAGCGTGAGCTGGTTGAACAAATGAATGTCGGCATACACGCCAAAAAATCGATGCAGCATCTCGCCGAACAGGCTGATGTCGCCCTCTCCGCAAAAACCATTGGCATCCAGGGTGACTTCGATATCCACGCCACGCAGCAGGAAGCCCTTTTCGAATCGCTGGATCAGGTGGTGGCGAACCTCGACGATGGCCGCCAGGCGCCGTCGGTTCAGCTCACTCCCCGTCCAGTCGTACAGCGCCAGGGTGCCGCGCAGCACTTCGGCGCTGTCGAGCATGGGCAAAAAATTGGAGCCCAGGTGACTGAGCACGCGCCAATGAAAGCGATCACGGTTCGGTGGGTAACACGGCATGGTCGGTGCGCACAGATTGCGCACCCGCAGGCCGACTTGGGTCGACTGCACCAGAGTATCGAGGGAAGTACTTTGCAAGGCCTTGCGCGGTAACTGCCCGTGGGTGCCGGTCAGGCGCAATGACAAGCTATCGCGGTTGTCCAGTTGGTCGGCGTCGAAACCTTCGCCGCCAAGAATCAGCCAGGTGTCATGCCGGCCGTTGGCGCCGCGCTTCAAGCGCGTATGGAAATAGCGTTCTGGGGCCTCGTCGCGCAGCATGCCGCCCTTGTGCCGAAAGCTGCTGAAGGGTACGTAGTCGTGGCGGGCCCCCTGACGCGCGGACGAGACCCGGTCCACTGAATAAATCTCGGTGTGACCGTCCTGCAAGCGCATCGGCCGCAGCAGGTAATCGGTTTGCAAGGGCGCCAGGCTCAGTGGATCGGCTTCCAGCGCAAACAGATTGATCACCGGCACCACATGCAAGCGCAGGTGTTCGGCGCTCAGGGCAAACGCCTGCGGCCAAGCCTCCCGCAGCACCACGTCGAGTTCGAATCCAGTGGTACCGGGAGGCACTTGCACCTGCTCAAGACCACAGAGGGTGACGAACATGAACTTCTCGCGAAAGGTGAAATATTCCAGCAGCAGCTGATAACCGCTGAAGGCGCTGTCGCCCTTGGGCCACAAGCGATCCTCGTCGGCAAAACCTTTCGCCGCGAAGTGCCCATCCAATGCCTGGCGTTCTGCGCCGGGCCAGCGCACGTACAGCGCCTGTGCGTTCAGGGTTAGCGCCTGGTGCAGCGCGCTGGCCAGCGGCGCGTCGGCATTGAGGTACAGCGGCAAGCGACTGAGGTCGACCTGGCTCCAGTCCGCCAAGGCACCACAGGCAAAACCCAGTCGCAGCACCGAACGTCCGTCCGGTTCGTACGCCAGACGCAGGGACTGCAGGGCCAACGGCTGCAGCGTCAGGTCTTCGGTGGTGGTGTAGCTGCAGCGGGTGCGCTGTGGCCCGATGGGTTGCGAGAGCACGCCAAACCCTTTGGCGAGCATTTCGCTGCCCTTCATCTGCGCATGCTCCGGGAGCAGTTCGACCACCGACAACGAGGGGATCGTGCGCAGGTAATGCGGCCACAGCAGGCTGACCAGTCCCTCCGTCAACTCCGGAAGGTCATCGTCGAGCTTTTCCCTGAGCCGCCCCATGAGGAAGGCAAACCCCTCGAACAATCGTTCCACGTAGGGATCTTGTGTCCCCGGTTTGTCGAGGTTGAGTTGGGCCGCCCGGTCCGGGAAGGCCTGCGCGAACTCCTTGCCCGCTTCGCGCAAGTAGCGCATCTCGGCGTCGAAGTAACGCAATGTCAGATTTTCCATGAGTTAAGCAAACATCCTGGTCAATGAGGGTTAAGTGCAGAGCACTGCGGCACGCACCGGGTCAATGCTCACCAGCGCTGCCAGCAGCGCCTCCATGCGCCGGGCCAGTGCCGGTTTGTCTGAGTCCTGGCGCTGGGCCTTGAGACGCAAGAGTTTGAGCAGGCGCGCCTTGACCTCGAACTCCAACTCCGGCTCCCACTGCGCCAGGGCCTGGCGCTGCGCGCAGGCATCCAATTCACCCAGCAGGTGCAGGGCCAGATCGTTTTTGCCGTATTGCTCGGCGACCCGCGCCATCAATAACCGCAACTGCCAGCGCTGGCGTCCGCTATGCACCCCGGGGCGCGCCGCCAGCCAGGCCAGCGCCGACTCCACGCCATCGCTGTCGGCCTGGGCCAGCGCCTCGGCTTCCAGGGACAGGACCTCGGCGTCGACGCTGGTCGTCACAGCCAGCGGTGCCGGCAACCACTGCTGGGGCTGATTGCCATTGACGTCCCGGGCGATCCACTCGCGGGTGGTCTCGTCGGCCAAGGGGCTGCCGTCACTCCAGCACAACAGCTCCAGTCCGGGCAGGCGTTCGAGAAACATGCCCAGGTCGCGCTGGGCAATCGCGGCCCAGCTGTCCTGAGGCGGCGGCAGTTTGCTCAGCGCCTGGAACAGGTACCACTGCAGGTCCAGCCAGAAATGGTTGACGCCTTCGGCGAACATTCGCTCGGTCTGCTCCAGCAACTCACTCCAGCTCTGTTGCACGTACAGTCGCTTGAGTTGCGTGCGATAGTCGCCGCGCGGTGGCGCCAGGCGCGTAAAGCCGTTGGTATCCTGCGCCGGGGCCTGGTGCACGGTGTCCCAGCGCAAGCTTTTCATCAGGTGATGGGCCGCCAACCAACCGAGGGGCTGTTCACGCAGATAACCAGCCAAGGCGCGGCCAGTGTCGAGCAAATCACGTCCAGACTTGATCGGTGCAAGCGGCGGCGCCGTTCTGTGACCGCCCGCCTCGTGACCGGCGCTGTGCTGCGGAACCACTGCGTCAACGCCGCCGGCCTGCGCAAGCCGCACGGACAACGCGCGGTGCAGTGGCCCCAGCTCCGGACGCTGGTTTTCTGGCCAGCTCGCCAGGCCCTGCTCCAGCCACGCCAGCGCCGCCACCGTACGCTCGGCTTCACTTTTGACCACCTCCGGGTGCAGCGAAAGACTGTCCAGCACCTTGCTGGCCGCCAGCCATTCCAAGGCAGCCTTGCGACTGTTGGGGCGGGCAGGCAGCACCTGGTCGGCGTATCGATCGACCAGCGCAGCCAGCAGATTGAGGCCATCGGCCAACCCTGCCTCGCCGTCTTTGTGCAAGCGGGCCCACAGGTAATAGGTGGCCACGCGCAGGTCTTTGCAACTGTGCGTGAGGAGCTTCTGCGCCCATTGCACGACTCGCTCCAGGTCAGCCCCGGACAACTTGTTGACCTCTTCGCGCATGTGCTGGAAATCATCGTCATAGCCAGGGTCCTGGCCTACGGGTGACTCGCCGCTGATGGGTTGCAACCAGGTTGTCCAGCGCTCGGCCTGGACACGGGCCAGAGCCGTCGCATCGCGCTGCCCCAGGCAACGGGCAATCAATGTCTGCAGGCTCATTCAACGCTCCCATTCTGTGCGTAAGGCACGGGCTCAACGCCCTCCTCGAGAAAGATCCGCGATGGCAGCCTGAAGTCGCGCAACTGCAGCAAGGCCATCGGCCCAGCCCCCAGTTCGGTGCGCAGGTGCCAGGTCAGCCCCAGGCCATCTGCAGCCTTGAGCACCACCCGGTAGCGGCTGTCGCCGTCATCCAGGGGCGTGACCTGGGCCTGCTCCAGCAGCCGGATCAGGCCCCAGGTACCCGGGTAGTCGCCGAACAGCCGTTCGCCGCTGCTGATGCTGATCCAGCTCAGGCTCGCCCCCGGATGATCGCTGCGCCCAGGCCAATTGAACCGCTGCCAGTTCTCACGCTGATTGAAGTACTGATGACGCTCGCCATTGAGGATGAAGGTGGTCTGCACCACGTCGCGCACCGCCTTGCCCTGCAGTTCGAACCCCAGGCCCATACCGCCGTCGGTGTAGAGCACATCGGCCAGGTGACTGAGCTGGTTGATTGCCGCGAGAAACTTCGGGTCGAAGCGCAAGCCCTGGCTGTGCCGCGAATCGGCCACCCAGCGATTGCCTTCCTTGCGCAGCACGCCGCCCAACTGATGCTGCAGAAACTGCTCGATGCGCCCGGAGTCGGCCCGGATCATCTGCCCCAACATCGGCAACGAAGCATCGCTGCGCGTGGCGGCAAACGGGTAGCGGCCAGCGAACGCGCTGTGCCAATGACTGCCGATCGAGCGTTGCCACTGGCGATTGAGGCTCGCAGCCGAAGGTTGCAAGACCCGCTGCCAGGCCTGCTCCAGCGGCTGCACGAACAACGTCTGGCCGATGCCCGCCCATTCCGCCCCAAGGCTGGCGGCCAGCAGGCTGCCGTAGGATTGCGTATCCGTGAGGTCGACGCTCTTGCCCTGGAACACGGTCTGCGCCAGGGCCTGGGTCATCTCCTGCGGATCCGGTGCGTTGCTCACTTGCTGCAGTTTCAGGCGCACCCGCGTCACCCGGGAGAGAAAAGCCTGCAGGCTGAGGCTGTCATTCCTGCTTTGCGGGTCCTTGCCCAGCAGCGCCAGCAACGGGCCAAACGTGGCATCCAGCGGGCTCTGCGGCTCCTGCAACTGCTGGTCGATCAGCGCCACCTTGTCCTGGCCCACCAGCTTTTGCGCCGACTGCAGCAACGAGTCGCCCAGGGCCTGGTGACGAGTGCCTGCCTGGCCCTGGTAAGCCAGGGTGTTCATCAAGGCAATCAGCGGCGACTGGCGCGCATCGCTCATCAGGCTCAATTGGTCGATGACATCCGCCAGACTATTGGCTGGCTGCCAGCGCAGGCGATTGAGAAAGTCCAGCCAGGCGCTGCCATAGTCCTCGAAGTAACGTGCAGTGAGACGCTCGCGCAGCAACTGCGGGCTCAAGTGCGTGGCGAGCGCAGCCGGCTGGTCGCTGAGTACCCAGTCGATTTCCTCGCGGCGCGCTTCGGCGATGTTATCGATCGCTTGCCGCACCTGGCCTTCCCAGGCCTGCCGGGTAAACACTCCAGGGACCTCGGCCGGATTACTGAACAACGCGATGGCATCGGTGACACCCACCATCTGCGCCAGGTTCAGCGCCGGGTAGTGGTTGGCGGCCGCGTCGAGCACCTGCTGGTACAGGCTGGCTTCGGCGTTGCGCTGGCCCAACTGGCCGAGCAGCACTTGGCGGACCTGGGTCACCAGCGTTGGGTCAGCCTCGATGCGCCACTGCGGATGCGCCGCCAGGTGCTTGCCGTAGAACTGCCACCAACCGGGGGCCAGCCCCTGCTCGACGCCACCCAGGGTATTGGCGAGAAAACTCGCGTCAGCCTTGTCGGGCCGCGCCAGCATCAGGTAAGCCTTGAGCTGTTCGTAGGCTCTCGGCGCACGCCGCGCGCGTTCAGCGCTGTCCGCCGGCAGCTTGACCAGCGCGCTGAGCTGGCGCTGTAAAGAGGCAAGCGCGGGGTCAAGCAACAGTCGCTGATTGACCTCGACATAACGCGGCCACAACAGCGCGAGCAATGCTGGGTTGGGGTTCAGACCGAAACGCTGATACCAGGGCGCACCGTGCGCGGCGCGGTAATCCAGGAGGTCAAGTTCAGTCACCAGCGCGTTGAACGCCAGCCGTTGCCCATCACCGACCGGCGCCTGTTCGAGAGCCGACAGCACGCCTTGCACCTGGGCGATATGGGCACGGTTCGTGGCGAACGACAGCAGCATCCCCGCCCCCCACAACAGCGCCAGGCCAAGAGCCAGGGCGTAACCGACTCGCGGAGCACTCCAGCCCAGGCGGCGCTTGACCGACGGCGCCGCCAATACGCCCTGCCAGGCCGGGTCTGCCAGCCAAGCGTGCCTAGGCGCGGTGTCCGCACGCGGCGCCAGAGCCAGGCTGAACCACACGCCGCGCAACGGCACCCCCCGCGCCAACGGCCCCAGCAAGGGGGCCGCCACCTGACACCAGCGGCGGATGCCCTCGGCCTGCAAATCCCGGGACAGACGGTACAAAAAGTCATGCCCCATCACCTGGTTCATCTGCGCCATGCCTTGCCGGCGTAATGGCTGCAGCCACTGCTGCAGACGTTTCTCCAGCACCTGCACGGTGCAACCCGTTGGCAGTTCACAGCCCACCGCTTGAACGTTGCGACCTTGCTGTGACCAGGCGCTGTGACACACCTGCCACATCGCTAATGGCAGATGCCAGCCCAATTCCCGAGCCAGCCGGCGCAAGCCCAGGGCGCCCTGCTCCATCGCCACCGCATCGGCGCTTTGCTCGGCAGTCAGCGCCCAGACCACCCCGTCCAGCCCACGCCAGCGGCTACTCAACTCGCGCCAAAAAAAGCCCTGCGATGCATCCTGCACACTGCCACCCAGCAGCAACACCAGGTCTTGCCCGTGCTGCCAGCGGTCAGTACTCAGGCCCGGAGCGATAGCGTCAATTTGCGCGGGCTCACCGACCACCAGCAGCAGGCGGACTTTGTAACGCCAGAAGGGGCCGTATTGGGTGCGCAGGTGTTGCTTCAGGGCCGCGACACTTTGCTTCTCTTGAGTGGGCGACTCATCAGGTTGCGCAGGGTCGGGCAGATCATCGGCGTCTTGCCGGTGGTAGGCTGCACGCCCCAGTGAACGCCCGAGCAAAGGGTAAGCCACCAACAGCATTGCGCTGACAAACGCAACGATCGATATCACCAACACGCCAATGCGGTGGCCGTCGCTGCCAGGAGCAATTGCTAGCCATTCAGGGAAACGCCAGGCTATGAGCCCACCCGCCACCAGCACGATGCCAATAAGCACCCCAATCCCTACGGTGTGTGGAGACTGCATTCAAGATTCCTTCGTCAAAAGCACTGGCACGGGCGCCAAGACCATGCCCCACGGTCCCGTTTGACCGGAGTTGTCAGCGCTGAAAATGAATTGTGGCCCGGCGCCGAGTGCCAGGTTTTGCGTGGCGCCAGCGATTGCCAGCCAAGGTGACGCTACGCCCGGATGCCCCAGCAATGCATCGAGGTTGCAAAGCCCTTGAGGGGCGTTTGCGGGCATGGATACTTGTGCCAATACCGTGGAAATTGCCGCATCCAGTTCGCTGGCAATCCCCGCCCGCCAGACGTATTTGATTGCCTTGGCGTCCAGCGAAACCCAATTCAGAGCCTGTTGTACGGCAGGCAGCAATGCGTCGGCGGTAGGCTCACGTGCGAGTTCCGGTCGATGAAGGTAGGCAAGTGCAGGCAAGGTGTTTTGCGTCAGTCGGTTACCCAGTAACACCCCCACGGCGGCTTCCGCCTTGCCTTCAGATTGTTGTGGGGCAAACTGCGCCGCCACCACCATCAACACTCCCCGATCGGCAATGCGCTGATCAAGCCAATGGTCCAGCGCTGCGAGGCCGCTACTGTCGAGCGGCGACGTTGACTGACGGATACCGGACTCACGCCACGCGTGGCGCCATACCCGTTGCAGCACAGGCTCCGGCAAACCGCTATCGATCTCCAGCAACAATGCCACCGGCGTATCGTCAGCCAGATGGACCAATGCTTGCGCCAGATCGGCGAGTACCTGGTTGAGCACCTGCAGCAGCACCTGCTCAGGAGGTTCATGGGGGTCGTATGGCAGGTAGCTATGGCGTATAGAGCCATCACCTTGGCGCGAAGCTTGACTCTGTAACACCGCAGTCCCACTCAGGAAAGCATCCAGTTGCGCTGCCGGTGATTGCCCAGCTTCGCGCAAGCCCGTGTGCACGCTCACCCCCAGGACTTGCTGAGACCGTCGACCTCGTCGTGTCTTGCGCTGCGAATCTTCCTCTCGGGCTTGATCCCAACCGTCCGCAGCCCGTTGCTGCCCCAAATGCACCAAGCCTCGGACGAAGCCCAGCAGACTCCAGAGCAAAAGTGCCAAGCCCGACGCTTGCACCCAGTAGCTCAAGGGCTGCTCGCGCCATGCCGGAATGTCCCACGCCCACGCCACGCCGACAGCGGCCACTAACAGTAGGGGCACCAGCACCAGCCACAACCACACCCGAGGGGGGGCTGGTCGTGGCGCCTTGCCTGGGATTTGATCCAGTCGCACCGGCATGACTAATTTGCACCCGCGGCAGGCAGCGACGTTATCAACACGCACCCACACGCACAGCGGTGCCCATCAAACGCTAGCGGCACTCCATTCTCGCGAAACTGCCGATGTCCCTCGGCGATGATCGTGCGACCATGACCGGGTATGGGGCACTGCACTGGGTCACCCTGGCGCGCTACAGCAAGACCTGCGAATTGCAGGGCGCTAGAGCCCGACAGGACTCGCCCCCCTCCCGTGTTTTTATCACCTGTGCGAATGATGCCTTTCATCACTTACTCCTTATAAAGTCTGCATCGATCAATCCACCGGATGTTCAACAGCCAATACGTCCTGCACCGAAAAAACATCGTCATGCACCACATAGTTTGTTGAACTCAATAAATTTCCCGCTGCATCGATCCTGGCAAACCATTGAATGGAAAAGCCTGCCGCATGCCATTGCACTGAAGAAAAATCTAAGTCTTGCGCCTGTTCGCCAGTGTTCTGGCTGGTCAATGAGATCGAACGCAAGCAACTGCTTACAAGGACCCGCGTTATCGGGCTCAGGGTGTTCCCTTGAACCTTGTAGACATACAGCCACACTTCGCGACCGGAGCCGCAATAAGCCGAAGGTTTGCCGGGGTTAGAGTCCGACACTTGAAACAGAGGCAAATAAAAGTCGCCATTGATCTTGTGCTTTTTCTTGTCATACACAATGCCGGCCACATCGGAGTACAGCGTCAGGGGATACACGCCGCCATCCGCTGCATCGATGTAGACAGTCCTGTCGGTATCGCCTGGAAACGATAACGGTGAAATCTCCAGCGCAGTAGCTGTACTCCCCCAGCCGAATATCAACAGCAACAAAAAACACCTGAAACTACTCTGCAAGTACATGATCCGCATAACACACCCCCTTATATTCCCATGGATGCTCGGCGGACTGGCCCTTTGTGCCTTTCTTGTAAGTATCCTTATCTCGCTCGCGCAGTTCGCTTTCGGTTTTGTCTTTGTTTTTTTCTTTGTCCATTGACCAGCCAATATTTCCGGTATTGCTGTCGCAGAGGGTGTTTTTCTTCCTGACCCAGGAGCTGGAAGTAACGTCCCAGTCATGGTAGGAGCCGCCATTCCAGCGGCTGAACACCTCATGCCTGAGCTGGTCATCGGTGTACGTCCGACTTGCCTGCCCAAGGTACTTTTTAGCAGCGCGAACTTTATCCTTGTATATGGAGGAGCCTGCCAGAATATTCGCCTTCCAATTCCACACCTGCTCAAAGGTCGGTGCTGGATTGGTCATTTGGGTGATGCCATAACCTTTGTCAAAGGCAACAATGGGTTCGCTATCCAACTCGATGAAGTGTTTGCTGCCCGTCTCCTGCTCCAGTAACTTCTCAAATCCACTCATATCTTCGAGATCGGCTATGTAATTCGCGACGCTGTCTTTACTCGGGTTTGCGCCTTTTATAACCACCGACCGACTGAGTGTCCTTTGGCCAAGCGCCACAGTCACCGTTAACGTTCCACCTAGAACGCTTCCGGATAAATCGGCGACCCACACGTTATTGCGGTTATTAAATGAGCCCGATGCCTTGAATGTCTGTAGGGCATTCCCTTGGCGCGCCCGCTCCCTCAAGCCACTTACCTTTGCATCCCACTCGATCGCCCAGGACCACGTACAGTCGGCAACTGCCTGCGCGCGAAACTCGAAGACGATCTCCGGAAACTCGCCATCCTCGGTTATTTTGAATTCGGCATTCTCAGCCGGTGAAACCCACCTCAAGGCGTTGTCCGCAGAGACCACCTTGGTCACCGCCTCCCCTGCGCTACTGGTACTTCCCGCATGCCTGACCGTTTGCATGGCGTTACTCCTTTGTTCGCACATATAACGACTGATTTAAACGAAAGTGCCCTGAGATAATCAGAACCTGATGTTTACCAAGTGCCATAGGGGATACCGTGCTGGTCGATATAGGCTTTGTTCTCCGGTTCTATGGGAATGTACTGGCC
>NZ_CATKPN010000062.1:0-28219 GCF_949767245.1 Pseudomonas sp. IT-P176 | reverse complement strand
CCTGATCCAACACCCCAGAGGCCCAGAGGCCCAGAGGTCACGACCCAAGCAGGTTCTCTCTCCACAGGTGCAACGTCAATGCCCATCGCGAGCAAGCCGCAAGCGGGCGCCCGCTCCCACAGGAATTGGAGATGCCTGTGGGAGTTGAAGTGGGGATTAGCGGGCAGCCCAGGCGTTGAAGCGTTGTTCCAGCTCCTCGCCATGGTCGACCCAGAACTCGGCGTTCACCGCCCCGGCGCCGGCCAGGTTGGCCTCGGCGGTGGGCAGTTGCGCCTGCACCGACTTGGGCAGCAAGGCCAGGGTCTGCAGGTGCACCGGCCCGTAAGGAATGTTTTGCGAGAACACTTTCTGCGCCTGGGGCTGGCTGGCGAAGGCGATGAACTTCTCGGCCAGGGCCTTGTTCGGGGTGCCCTTGACCACGGCCCAGTATTCCGGGTCGTACAGGCTTTGTGGCCAGACGATGCTCAGTTTCATGCCCTCCTCCTGGGCCGAAGCAATGCGACCGTTGTAGGCGGCGCTCATCACTACGTCCCCGGCCACCAGCCACTGTGCCGGCTGGGCGCCCGCCTCCCACCACTGGATGCTGGATTTGATCTGGTCCAGTTTGGCAAAGGCCCGGGTCACGCCCTGCGGGGTATTCAGGACCTTGTACAGCTCATCCATTTTCACCCCATCGGCCAGCAAAGCGATTTCCAGGGTGTACTTGGCGCTCTTGCGCAGCCCGCGCTTGCCGGGAAATTCGCTGACGTTCCAGAAGTCCGCCCAGTTCTGCGGCGCCTTGGCCAGCTTGCCCTGGTCAAAGGCCAGGACCATCGACCAGACATAGGTGGCAACCCCGCATTCGGTCAGTGCCCCCGGGACAAATTGCGCCGGGTCGCCCAGGGCGCTCAGGTCGAGTTTCTCGAACAGGCCTTCCTCGCAGCCGCGCAGCAGGTCCGGGCTTTCCACTTCGACCACGTCCCAACTGGTGTGACCGGCGGCCACCATGGCCTTGATCTTCGACAGTTCGCCGTTGTACTCACCGGCGACGATGTTGCCGGCACCGCTGGCGTTGAACGGCTGGAAGTAGGCCTTGTCCTGGGCCAGCTTGGTGGCCCCGCCAAAGGAAATCACGGTGAGGCTCTGGGGCGCGGCGCACACTGCACCGCTCAACAGGGCCAGGGCAAACGGAAGGCTGCAACGCAAGGATCTGGACATGGATCTGTTCCTCGATAATGCCGGTACGCACTGAGGCGGCGGCGGGACACGCATGGGCGGCCGGAGGGCCTTGTTATTGTTCTTCGGGTGCGCTCAGCCAGGCCGCCAGTCGATCCATCAGGCGGTCACAGGCGTGCAACTGCTCGACGCTGACGAACTCGTCGGGCTTGTGTCCTTGCTCCATGCTGCCGGGACCACAGACTACAGTCGCGATACCGGCCGCATCGAACAACCCACCTTCGGTGCCGAAGGCCACGGTGCTGAAGGCATCGCTGCCACACAGCCGGGCGATCAGACGCGCGGCGGCGCTGTCCGCCGGGGTTGCCAGGCCCGGGTAGGCCGAGAGTTGTTCAAAGCGAATCGACGTCTCGGCCTTGATCGCCTGCATCGCCGGCAGCAACGTGGTCTGGGCGTAGTGCTGCAATTCATCGACCACCGCCTGCGGGGCGAAGTCCGGCAAGGCGCGCACTTCGAAATCGAAACGGCAATCGGCCGGCACGATGTTCAACGCCGTGCCGCCCTGGATCACCCCGACCTGTACGGTGGAGTAAGCCGGATCAAAACGTGAGTCCTGCAGCTCCGGCTCAGCCAGGGTGGCACCGATCTCACCCAGCCGGCCGATCAGGCGTGCGGCTTGCTCGATGGCGTTCACCCCGTAGGGGGCGTACGCCGAATGGCAGGCAGCGCCGTGCACATGGCAACGCATCGCCAGCTTGCCTTTGTGGCCGAGCACCGGCTTGAGTTCGGTCGGCTCGCCGATCAGGCACAAGGCCGGCGCCGGGATCCGCTGGGGCAACAGCTCGAGCAAACTGCGCACGCCCAGGCAACCGACTTCCTCGTCATAGGACAACGCCAGGTGCACCGGCCGGCGCAAGTCACTTGCCAGGAACAGCGGCACCGCCGCCAGGACCGAGGCCAGGTAGCCTTTCATGTCGGCGGTACCGCGCCCAAACAATTTGCCGTCGGCCTCGCTCAGGCAAAACGGCTCGACCGTCCAGGCCTGGCCGTCCACCGGCACCACGTCGGTGTGCCCGGACAACACGATGCCACCGGCCACCTGCGGGCCCATCGACGCCAGCAGATTGGCCTTGCTGCGTTCGGCGTTGTAGATCAGTTCGCAGTCCACGCCCAGGCCCTGCAGGTAGTCGCGAACGAACTCGATCAGTGCCAGGTTCGAGTCGCGGCTGACCGTGGCGAACCCTACCAGCCTGGCCAACAGGGCGCGGCTGCGCGGCTCACTCATCACCAGGCACTCCATAGCTGGGCGCCAGGGTTGGGTCGAGGGCGCGGGTCAGGTAGTCCTGCAGTTGGGGTTGGTAGGCGCGCCACAAGTTGCCCAGTTCATCGATCGGATTGTGTTCGGCCCAGTCAACCCGCAGGTCGACGATTGGCCAGGTCAGGTCATCGACCACCGACAGTGCTGCCGAATGCACCGTGCCAGCCTCGCCACCGGCCGCCTGGCCAGCTTGCAAGGCACTGAGTAAACGGGCGGCAAGGCAGCCTTCGCTGTGTTCAAAGGCGGCGACCATGGCCTCGATCACCGCGCTGTTGGCCAATAGGTTGCCAGCGGCCACGCACTGCTCTCCGGCCAGGGCGTTGTGGGTGCCCAGGGCTTGGCTGCCGCTGAACACGGCAGTCCGGCCTTGGGCATCCACCACCGCCACCTGGCGGTACTGGCTGTAGCCGTTGCGGGTCAGGGCCTGGTCCAGGGCCTGGGACGGCGCGGCGCCAGCGGCCAGGCCGTCGAGGATCTGCGGGCCGAGGGCCGGCAGGGTAATGTTTTGGCTCGACACCGCGCCGACACCGGCCCGCAGCCAAGGGCAACGAGCACCGACGGCGATGCTCGAGGAACTGATGGCGATGCCCAACTGGCCGGTCTCGGCGCAGCGTCCAACGATGGAAAAGGTCATGGTCGGTTCCTTATTCGGGGATCACGGCAATCACATCGATTTCCATCAGCCACTGCGGCTGGCCAAGGGCGCTGACCACCAGGCCAGTGGAAATCGGGAACACCCCTTTGAGCCATTTGCCGACTTCCTGGTACACCGGCTCGCGGTAGCGCGGGTCGATCAGGTAGGTGGTGGTCTTGACGATATGGCTCAGGTCGCTGCCGGCCTCCTCAAGCAACTGCTTGACGTTGCGCATGGCTTGCTCGGCCTGGGCCCGGGGGTCGCCGAGGCCCACCAGTTGCCCATCGAAGTCGGTGCCGACCTGGCCCCGCACGTACACGGTATTGCCGGCGCGCACGGCCTGGCACAGGTCGTTGTCCAGCGTCTGGTTGGGGTAGGTGTCTTTGGTGTTGAACATGCGGATGCGGGTATGAGTAGGCATCAACGAACTCCCATGCAGCTGGCTGGTTGGAGCGGTGCCGCGCACGCCTGCTCGGCATCGGCCTGGCGTTGTGCGGCATCCCGGTAGTTGAAATAGGTGTGTTGTTTGACGATGTGGTCGGCGACGTGTTTGGCGTCGTGCCATACCCCCCAGATGAACGCGGAGCCGCGCCGGGACTGCCACGGCAAACCAACGAAATACACCCCGGGTTCGCTCGACACGCCGCGCTGATGCTGGGGTTTGCCGTTGTCCTTGAAGGCGTTGACCTTCAACCAGCTGTAGTCGACCGTGTAGCCGGTGGCCCAGATGATGGTGCTGACCCCGGCCTTGGCCAGGTCGAGCTGCAGGATCGGCTGGCTGACACAGGCCGGATCGGGCAACAGGTTGCGGGCTTCGGGCTCCGGTGGCAGGTCGAGGCCGTTGCGGGCAATGTAGGCGTCTGCTGCATCCAGCAGGGCCAGGTAGTTCTCGTCGCCACGGGCGATGTTGTCGGCCAGGTTGTCCGCGAAGTTCACCACGCCACCGTTGAAGGATTCAGTCAGGCCGACCAGGGTCATGCCCTGCTGGGCGAGCCGACGAAAGTCGATGGTTTCACCCCCGCGGGCCCCACTCACGGCAATGGTCACGTGCTCCTTGCCCGGCTGCATGGCCTCGGCATCCCATTCGCCCAGCACCCCCAGCCACCAGCAGAAATCACGGTTGCGATAGGCACGCGGCGGCCGGTCGTGAGCCCCCACCGACAGGTACACCTGCTTGCCGGCGCGCTGCAGTTCATCGGCGATCTGCACCCCCGAGGAGCCGGCGCCCACCACCAGTACCGCGCCTGCAGCCAGTTGCTGCGGGTTGCGGTATTGCGCCGAGTGGATCTGCTGGACGCCGCTGATGGCCGGTGCAATCGGCGGGATCACCGGGCGCTGGAACGGACCGGTGGCGACCACCACATGCCGCGCTTCGATCACCCCGGCACTGGTGTTGACAGTGAAGCCAGGACGGTCGGTATTGCGCTCGACGCTCTGCACGTCGACCCCGGTGCGGATCGGTGCATTGAATTTTTTCGCATAGGCTTCGAAGTAGTCCGCGACCTGCTCCTTGGCGGCAAAGGCGTCCGGGTCCAGGCCGGCAAATTCCAGGCCCGGAAAGCGGTCGTGCCACGCCGGGCCATTGGCAACCAGCGAATCCCAGCGCCCGGTGCGCCACGCTTCGGCGATCCGGTTGCGCTCCAGCACCAGGTGCGGCACCCCAAGCTTGCTCAAGTGCTCACTCATGGCCACGCCGGCCTGACCGGCACCCACAACAAGCGTATCAATTTGGATTTTCTCAACGGTCATGTCTGTGCACTTCTGAAAGTTGGAAGGGTTCAGATCGGTCATGGCTGGCGCCTCTGATGCAGATCATCGTGGTGCTGCGTTTGCGCTTACGGTGCGGGGGTGTTGGGCGCATTCTGTGACGCGCAGGGGATTAGCGAAATGATGTTTTATGTAGTCGCGAGCGAGGAAAAAGCGTGCCTGGGCGCAGGACGTTCATTGGGTTTGGCGATTCCGCCGGGAGTCACTGCGCAACCCAACGCAGCCTTCGGCAGCTGCTACGGGATTGGGTGGGGCCTGGGACATTGCGTCCAGGCTCAGCGCAAACGATCGTGTAACCAACCCTCAAACCGCTGCTGGCCGTCACCCTCCTGGCATGGCGCGTAATACACCAGGCGTAAATGCCGGTCGGCGTCGATGGTCAGCATGGTGTGCTCGAACGACACCGCGCCCAGGTCCGGGAGCTGCAGGTGTCGAGTGCCCTGACAAGGGCCATGGAGATCCTGGCGAAACCAGCCCTGGCGGAACTCGGCGCTGATTTTCTCCAGGTCCTTGACCAATTCTGCGACATCGCTTTGCCGGGAGCCGTGCCCGAAATCCCGGCGAAAGCTCGACAACATCTGCAGTGCTTGTTCTTCCCACGGGTCGAACAGCGCGCGCACGTGTTCATCGGTGAACAGCATCCACAGTAGGTTGCGTTGCTCCGCCGGCTTGTCGGCAAAGTGAAACAGCTGCTCGCCGGTGGGGTTCCAGGCCAGCACGTCCCAGCGCAGGTTCAACACGTAGGCTGGGCGCAGCGTCAGGTCGGCGAGCAAGCGGTGGATGACCTTGGGCACCACGCACCAGGTCTGTGCCTGCTCGGCCGGCGCCCGCTGATAGGTCAGCAGGTACAGGTGCCGACGCTCCATGGGGTCCAGGTGCAGGACGCGACACAGATTGTCGAGGAAGGCCGGTGAAACGCCGATCTCGCGGCCCTGTTCCAGCCAGGTGTACCAGGTCAATCCGACGCCGGCCAACGCCGCGACCTCTTCGCGGCGCAAGCCGGGAGTCCTGCGGCGTCCACCGGCGGGCAATCCGGCCTGCTCGGGGGTGACGCGTTCACGGCGACTGCGCAGGAACGCCGCCAACTCCAGGCGGGTGCGCTCGAGTGTTCTACCCATTATCCGGTTACTCCTAGTAACAGCATAAACGGTAGATATTGTAACAATGATTAGCCTGCTAAAGAATTGTCCGCACCGGGCCCAGCCCCCCTGCTCCACTGTGCCAGACAAGGAAGATGTGCATGCGCAACCCCACCCCCACTTCGGTCTACCTGATTGCCGTCGGCGCCTTCGCGCTGGGCATGGCGTCCTACGCCACGGCCGGCCTGATGCCGATGCTCGAACAGGCCTTCAGCGTGCCGATGGCCATCGCCGCGCAACTGGTGACCGTGTTTGCCCTGGCCTACGGCATCGGCTCACCGCTGGTGGTCGCCCTCCTGCCTCGCAATCGCCAGCGCCTTGGCCTGTTGGGCGCACTGGGGCTGTTCGTGCTGGCCAATGTCGGCGGTGCGTTGACCAACGACTTTGCCCTGCTGATGCTGTGCCGGGCGCTGGCCGGACTCGGTGCCGGGGTGTATCTGGCGACCGGCATCACGGTCTGTGCAGCGCTGTCTGAGCCCGAACGGCGTGGCAGCGCCATCGCGATCATCATGACCGGCATGGCCAGCGGTACCGTGCTGGGGGTGCCCCTGAGTCTGCTGTTGGCCGAAGCTGCCGGCTGGCAGGCCGCGCTGTGGCTGGTGGCACTGCTGGGCGCAGGTGCATGGCTTGGTTTGCAGCGGCTATTACCGGCGGTACCGGCCGGACCGACCGTGGCCCTGCGCAGCAAGCTGGCCTTGCTCAGCGACCGCAAGGTGCTGGCCATCTTGCTGGTTTCCCTGCTGGCCGCAGTGTCCAGCCTGGGCATGTACACCTTCATTGCGCCGCTCATGAGCGACCCGACCTACGGCAGTGTCGGCAACGTGACACCCTATCTGTGGGTCTGGGGCCTGGGCGGGGTGGCCGGGAGTTTCCTGGTCGGTCCGCTGCTGGAGCGTATCCAGGGGCCGATCCTGACCCTGATCATCATGCTGGTACTCGGCGGAGCGCTGTTGCTGTTGCCGGTGATGGCGGGCCTGTCGCCCTGGCTCGCGTTGTTGCCGATCGCCCTGTGGGGCTGCGTCGGTTGGGCCTTGCAGGTTCCGCAGAACAACGAACTGCTCGCCGCCCGGGAACGCCACGGCGATGGCGACCTGGCGGTGGCCCTCAATGAATCGGCGCTGTACCTGGGCAGTGCCCTCGGTGCGGCAGCTGGCGGCCTGCTGTTGTTATGGGCCATGCCCGGCTGGGCACTGGCCTGGAGCGCCGCGGGCGTGGCGTTGCTGGGCGCCGTGCTGCAACTGTATAACGTGCGGCGGCTGACACCGCTGTCGTCGCCCAATGCCCTGCGCAGCCGCTAGCCGGTTACGCTGAATATCCCTGCATCAACGTGGTATAGGCCCGCAAATGGTGGTCGTCGTCACCAAATTGCCGCGCGACCATCAGCAGGTGCTTGGCGTGATGAGACAACACGTACTCCCAGGTCAAGCCAATACCGCCATGCAGTTGGATGCCCTGGTCGGCAACAAAACGGCTGGCCCGGCTGACGATGAACTTGGCTGCAGCCAGGATCCGACTGCGCTCGTCACTGTCTTGCTGGTCGGCGACGCAGGCAGCCAGCAGTGTCATCGAGGTGGCCTGGTCGAGTTCGATGTACATCTCCACCATGCGATGTTGCAAGGCTTGGAACTTGCCGATTGGCTGACCGAATTGCTGGCGCGTCTTCAGGTAGTCGAGGGTCAACTGACAGGCCGCTTCCATGCTGCCCTGCGCCTCGGCACACTGCGCGGCGATGCTGCGCCCCTGCTGGTAACGCAGGGCAGGCAGGGCCTGGCCCTCCTCGCCCAGCAGTGAACCGTGGCTGACAAACGTATCCTCCAGGAACAGCTCACAGGCCCTGCGCCCATCAATGGTCGCGAAGTCGCGGCGCCGCACGCCAGGGTCTTGCGGGTCGACCAGGAACAGGCTGATGCCCTGCTCGTCACGCGCCTGGTGGCTGGTGCGCGCCGAGACCAGGATTAGCCCGGCGCTTTGCCCTCCCACCACCACCGACTTGCGTCCCTTGAGTTGCCAGCCACCCGGCACCGCCGTGGCGCTGGTCTGCACGTCATTGAGACAGTAATGGCTTTGCGGCTCTTCGAGCGCCACCGCCAGTTGCAGCGCGGCGCTCCCCAGTCGGGGCAGCACGCTGTGTTTTTGCTCCTCGCTGCCCAGTTGATTGACCAGGCCGCCGGCGAAAATCACCGAGTGCAAGTACGGTTCCAGGCACAGGCCCCGGCCCAGTTCGGTCATCACCAGCATGCTCTCCACGCCACTGCCGGCAAACCCGCCGTAGGCTTCGGCAAAGGGCACGGCGCACAGACCCAGTTCGCCCAATTGCTGCATCAAAGCCGTGCTGAAGCCTGCTTCGCTCTGGCGAAAACCCTCGCGCTGTTCGAAACCGTAGGCGTCGCGCACCAGGCGCGCCGCGGTGTCCTGCAACATCAGTTGCTCTTGTGTCAGTTTGAAATCCATGCCGGGCGCCCCTTAGAGTTCGAGAATCATTTTGGCGATGATGTTCTTCTGGATTTCGTTGGCACCGCCGTAGATCGAGGCCTTGCGTGCGTCCAGGTACTGGTAGGTGGCGGCGCTGCTGTACGCGCTGTGCAGCAGCGGCGCCTGGTCATAACCCAGTTCTTCTTCGATGAAGGGCATGGCGTAGGGGCCAACAGCCTTGCTCATCAGGTAGGTCAGGGCCTGGCGAATCTCGGTGCCACGGATTTTCAGGAACGAACTTTGCGCACCCGCGGCCGCGCCATCGCGAGCGGCGGCCAGGGTGCGCAGGCTGCTCATCTGCGCGGCCATCAGTTGCATTTCGACTTCGGCAATCTGCCCGCGGAACAATGGGTCTTCGAGCAGTGGCCGGCCGTCACGCAGCTCTTGACTGGCGATCTGCTTGAGCCGGTTCAACAGTGCCTTGTTGTGGGCAATCCCGCCGATGCTGGTGCGCTCATGGGTCAGTAGATACTTGGCACAGGTCCAGCCCTGGTTTTCCTCGCCCACCAGGTTGGCCACCGGGACCCGCACGTTGTCAAAAAACACCTCGTTGACTTCGTGCTCTCCGTCGAGGGTGATGATCGGCCGCACGGTGATCCCCGGGGTGCGCATGTCCAGCAACACAAAGGAAATCCCGCGCTGCTGCTGGGCCTGCGGGTCGGTGCGGACCAGGCAGAACATCCAGTCGGCGAAGTGCGCCAGGGTGGTCCAGGTCTTCTGGCCATTGATCACGTAGTGATCGCCATCGCGTACGGCGCGGGTTTTCAGGGAGGCCAGGTCTGAGCCCGCTCCCGGCTCCGAGTAGCCTTGGCACCACCAGTCTTCACACGTAAGGATACGTGGCAGGAAACGCGCCTGCTGCTGTGGCGTACCGAACTTGATCAGCACCGGGGCCACCATTTTCAGGCCGAACGACACCACCTTGGGTGCGCCGGCGGCGAAACACTCTTCCTCGAAGATGTGTTTTTTGACTGCGCTCCAGTCAGTCCCCCCGTGTTCCACTGGCCAGCCCGGTGCCAGCCAGCCCTGGCGGTTGAGGGTCTGCATCCATTGCACCTGGTGCTCTTTGCTCAAGCGCTTGCCCTGGGCAATCCGCTGGGCAAACTGCGCAGGCAACTGCTCACGCAGGAAGGCCCGAACCTCTTCGCGAAAGGCCTGTTCGTCTGCACTGAAATCAATATCCATCCATCCACTCCGTCAGCCGGTGGCGTGCCGACCCGCAGGTCGGCAGCGTGTTCGTGCGTGTTAGGTGCCGAGGCCTGTTACTCGTCGAAAATGACCACCGAACGCGCCAGTTCGCCACGGCGCAGCTCATCGAAGGCCTGGTTGATCTGCTCGAGCTTGATGCGCTGGGAGATCATTTCGTCGAGCTTGAGCTTGCCGGCCATGTAGAAGTCCACCAGGCGCGGCATGTCCACCGGGAACCGGTTGGAGCCCATCAACGAGCCCTGGATACGCCGCTCATGCAGCAGTTGCAGCGGGTCCAGTTCGATTTTCAGGCCAGGCTTGAGCATGCCGATCACGGTGGCGGTGCCGCCGCGTGCAAGCATGGCAAAGGCCTGTTCGGCGGTCTGCTTCAGGCCGATGCATTCAAATGAGTGATGCACCCCGCCACGGGTCAACTCCAGCACTTGCTTGGCGGCATCACCGTCCTTGCCATTGACCAGGTCGGTGGCACCGAACTGGCGAGCCAGTTGCAGTTTCGAATCGAGCATGTCGATGGCAATGATCCGCCCTGCCCCGGCCAACGCCGCGCCATTGATGGCCGCCAGGCCAATGCCGCCACAACCGATCACGGCCACGGTTTCACCCGGGCGCACCTTGGCGGTGTTGAACACCGCACCGGTACCGGTGGTCACCGCACATCCCAGCAGTGCGGCACGGTCCAGGGGCATGTCCCGCCGGATCGCCACGCAGGCGTTCTCATGCACTAGCATCTGCTCGGCAAAGCCGGACAGGTTGACGAACTGGGGAATGGGTTTGTGCACATAGGTCAGGCGTGATTCCTCGTCGGTCCCGCGCTTGGTTTCCGGTGATACGCAGCGCGCCAGGTGGCCGGTCACGCAGTGCTCACAGTGGCCGCAGAACACGGTCAGGCAGGTCACTACGTGGTCGCCGGGCTTGACCGAGCGCACCTCGCTCCCGACCTGCTCGACTACCCCGGCGGCCTCGTGCCCCAGGACCAGCGGGCCCGGGTACGGGAACGAACCATCGATCACATGCAGGTCGGAGTGGCACACACCCACCGCCCGGGTACGAATCAGCACTTCACGTGGGCCGGGCTTGCTGATGCCCACTTCTTCGATGACCAGCGGGGCGCCTACCTGATGGAATACGGCAGCTTTCATTAGACTTTTCTCGTGAGTAAGGGATGGAAAGACTCAGGCCGGTTGCTGCGGTGTGCGCAACACGGCTTTGGCGTGGCTGAAAGTGCGGAACCCGTCGATACCGTGATAGGCTCCCATGCCACTCTGGCCAACGCCGCCAAACGGCAGGCTGTCGAGGCTGGCATGGCTCAGTACGCCATTGAGTGTCACGCCGCCAGAGCAGGTGCGGCTCAGGACCTGGGCCTCTTCCTCGGCGTCTTGACCGAAGTAATACAGCGCCAGCGGGCGCGGTCGGGCGTTGATGAAGGCGATCACCTCGCTGAGTTGGTCGTAGGCCTTGACCGGCAGCAGCGGGCCGAAGATTTCGTCCTGCATCACTTGCAACTCATCGCCAGGATCGCGCAGCAAGGTCGGCACGATTTTGTTGTGCGCGGCCTGGCTGAAATCCTCGGCGGCCGGGTTCAGCTCCACCAACTCGACTCCCGCCGCGCGCGCTTGGCTCAGATAGCCCTGCAGACGCGCGTAGTGCCGAGCGTTGATGATGGAGGTGTACTCGGGGTTGTCCTTGAGGGTCGGCAGGAAACCCGCGACCACGGCCTTGGCGACCGCGATGAAGGCATCCATCGATTCCCGCGGTACGAACACATAGTCCGGGGCGACGCAGAGTTGACCGGCGTTCAGCAACTTGCCAACCACCACCTTGGCGACTGCCGCCTTGAAGTCGGCCGTACGGCCGATGATCACCGGGGACTTGCCGCCCAGCTCCAGGGTCACCGGCACCAGGTGTTCGGCCGCCGCCCGCAGCACATGCTTGCCGATGCTGGTGGCGCCGGTGAACAACAAGTGATCGAAGGGCTGGCCACAGAAGGCCTGGCCGGTTTCGGCATCGCCCAACACCACCGCCACTTCACGCTCGTCATACACCGAATGGATCAATCGGGCGATCAGGGCCGAGGTGTGCGGGGTAAATTCCGACGGTTTGATCATCACCCGGTTGCCGGCGGCCAGGGCCCCGGCCAGGCCACTGAACACCATGTAGCCGGGCACATTCCAGGCCGTGACGATGCCGACCACACCCAATGGCTGATACTGCACAAACGCTTGACCCTGGGCGGCATGCCGCGCCTGGGGCTGCATCCACTCGCGCAAGTGCTGCTTGGTCTGCTTCAACATGGCCAGGGGCGACAGCACTTCACTGGCGCGCGAGAACGTCGGGCTGCGATGGCCGAAGTCCGCCGCCAGGGCCTCGACGATCTCCTGTTCGTGATTGACCAGCAGGCCGATGGCCCGGTCGATCAGCTCACAGCGCTCTTCGACGCTGTAGGGCTCGCGGTCCAGGAAGGCCGCTCGCTGCAGGTCCAGGATGGTGCGGATATCCTGGGTCGTGGCTCGTTCAATGGCGCTCATCAGTCGCTTTCCTCTTGTTGTCGAGACACAGGCTCCCGAGCGACCCCGTGTCGGCTTCCTTGCATGGTTGATCATCACCTGGCGCAGGCCGCCACCCGGATCAGGTGGTGGGCGGGAAAAAGGCCAGGGGCCTCAAGCCAGGATGCCCATGGCCTTGGCGCTATTGATCGCCTGCGTCCGACGGCAGGCGCCAAGCTTGACGTTGATGTTCTTGGCGTGGGTTTTAACGGTATTGACCGAGATGAACAGACGGCTGCCCACCTCGCGCACCGACATGCCTTCGGCCAGCAGTTTGAGCACCGAGACCTCGCGGGGTGTCAGGCCATCCTGGTAGTCCGGCACGCTGCTGCGCGACTCAAGCCGTTGTGCACTGGCCTCCCGTTCAAGTCGCTGCACCCGGTGCCTATGCTCGGCGATAGGTCGCTGGTAGCACGCGCGATCGATCCGCGCCCAGTGCATGCGCCGCTCAGCTTCGTCCAGGTGCAGTTGGGCCTGGTCGAATGCCTGGCCGTGGGCCGCGATTTGCGCTAGCAGCAGGTAGGCGCTGAGCACGAATGGCGCACAGCAATCGCCGACCTGTACCAGGCCCTCGTGCACCCGTTGTTCGGCTTCGCCCAAGCGTCCCTGCTGCACTGACAGCTCGGCCTGCTGCAGCAACAGGCGACCGCGTAACGGACAGGCTACTGTCCGGGTGCCGGCCATGTGCTCAAGCTCGCTGTGCAACAACGACTGCGCCTGATGCGCGTGGCCCTGGAGCATCAGCAGGCGCGCCCGATCGCTGTTGACCAACACCTCGGCCTCTCGGCTGCCCTGGCGGCGGGCCAGTTCCAGCGATTGCTCCAGCAGCGCCTGCGCCTCGGTCAGTTCGCCACGATGCATCGCATCGCGCGCCAGCATGCAGTGACACAGCAGGATCGATAGCCAATCCTCGCGGTTGAGTTGCTGGCGCGCGGCCTGGCAATGCAAGCGTGCCTGTTCGCTGTCGCCGCGCAGGGCGTGCAAGGTGCCGAACAATGCTTGCCAGTTCGCCAGCAGACGTTGGTTGCGCCGGGGGTTGGGCAAGGGCAGGAATCGGCTCAACTGTTGCAGGCAAGCCTGGGCTTCATCCAGCCGACCGCTGAACAGCAACGCCTTGGCACTCAGGTAGATCAGCCGCGGGCTGCTTTCCAGCAGGTGCGGTGCCATTCGCTCGCGCCAGGTCATGAGCCGGCCCAGGTGCTGTTCGCGCAAGATCCAGGTCAGCCACAAGCCCTCCATGTAGCTGGCGGCGACTTCCGGTTGCTCTGCGCGCAGCGCCTGCTCGATCGCATCATCCAGGTGTCCCAGGGCGCTGAGTGCCTGGCAGGCGCGCAAGCGCAGACGATTCAACGGGGCCGCCGGCAAGCGTTCCTGTAGCGCCTGGGCCACGGCCGGTATCAGGCAAGACCACTGCGGCTGGTGCTCCAGCGGGATTAACAATGCCTGGCAGTCGTTCAACTGGGTAAACACCCGCGCCCCTCCCTGGCCCTCCCAGAGTTGCTCGCAAAGCTCGGCGCTGGCCTTGGACAGGTGCGCCAGGCCAAACAACACCTGTTGCTGGTCCTCGGTAAGGCGTGCCAGCAACTCCCGCTCCAGGTACTGCACCAGCACCGCGTGGGGTTGCTCGGGGCGATAGGTTTGCGTGACGAACGCTGGCAACAGCAGCCGCAGACCCGCGCACCAGCCTGCCGTTGCCTGCCACAGTTGTTGGCGGATGATGGTGTCGCTATCAGGTGCCAGCAGGCTGACCAAGGCATCGGACTCCTCGCGGCGCAGCGCCAGTTGCCGGGCGTCGAGTTCCAGCAACTGGCCCATCAGCACCAAGCGCGCCAGGTTCCAGTCGGGACGCCGGCGACAGGTGACCAGCACCTGCAGGCGCGGGTTCGCCAGGGCCAAAAGGCGGTCGAACCACAGGTTCAGTTCCGCCGGCATGAACGCCGGCACGTCGTCGAACACCAGGTGCAGCGTACCCGCCCGCTCGATCCAGGCCAGCAGCGCCTCGGGGGAGGATTGCGAGCTTAGTCCCAGGGCCTCGGCCAGCTTTGCGCTGCAGGTTTGCAGGGTTTGCGGCTGCCCGCCGAGGGCCAGCCACACCACGTTTGTGACGGGTTCCAGGTAATGGCGCAGCAACTGCGTCTTGCCGAAGCCTGGGGGTGCGCACAGCAGTTGCAAGCGGCGCTGCTCGCGCCTGAGCAGGGTGCAAAGATGCGGCCGGGGCACAAACATGGCGGACCTCGCTGATGATTGATGCCATCCATCATTGGCCCCGATGCCCGCCTGCGCCCCACCCGGATCAGGTGGTTGCCCCCCAATGCACGACGCCCTGCAAGGCAGGGCGTCGTGGGGCTGGTGGGTCGGGTCTAGCGAATGCCGGCGTTACGCAGTGCCGAAGGGGTGAAGTCGTTCATTTTTGCGGTTGCGCCGTAGGTCGTTGCGTGCTTGGACTCGTTGGTCATGGCCAGGACGTTGTAGCGCCCGGCGATCAGGTCATAGATGCCGATCATCGCGTAGTTGGCGGCACCGCGCTCGTAATCGTTGAAGGCCAGGCCTTCGGCGACGCGCCAGAGTTGCCCGCGACCGTCATAGTGATCGACTTCGGCCAACTGCCAGGTGTCTTCGTCAAAGTACATGTCACGCTTGGCATAGATATGCCGCTGCCCTGGTTTGAGTGTTGCCTCGACGTGCCAGACCCGGTGCAACTCGTAGCGGGTCAGGTCCTGGTTGATGTGCCCAGGCTTGATGATGTCGTCGTATTTGAGCTTGGGCGATTGCAGCCGGTAGTTGTTATAGGGGATGTAGAGTTCCTTCTTGCCTACCAGTTTCCAGTCGTAGCGATCCGGCGCCCCGTTCATCATGTCGGTGTTGTCGGTGGTGCGCATGCCGTCGCCGCCGCTGCCCGGACCGTCGTAGGCCACTTGCGGTGCGCGCCGCACGCGCCGTTGCCCGGAGTTGTAGACCCACGCCAGGCGCGGCTCCTTGACCTGGTCGATGGTCTCGTGAATCAGCGTCACGTTGCCGGCCAGGCGCGACGGCGCGGTAATTTCCTGCTTGTAGAAATACAGCACGTTATCCGCCTGCCCCGGCGGCACGCCTTCGACCTGCTGCGGATAGGCCACCTGGTCTTCGTATTCGACGATGGCGTAGGAACCATTGGTCTGCGGCGCCGCCTGGGCGGCCTGGCGCACCATGTTGCCACCGCGATAACGACTGGTGTGGTTCCAGTAGACCTCGACCCCGCTCTTGGGGATCGGAAACGGGTAGTAACGGGTCTCGGTGAAATTGGCCAGGCCGTTGCCATCGTTGGTCAGTTGGGTGGTGACCGCACTTTTTTTCGCCAGCTCATACACCGACTGGGGTGCAGCCGCTGTGCGCTGGGTCTTGTAGACGGGGATCTTGTAGCTGTCCGGGTAGCGCTTGAACATCGCGATCTGCCCTGGAGTCAACTTGTCCTTGTACTGGTCGACGTTGGCCGGGGTAATCACGAACAGCGGTTTGTCTGCGGCAAAGGGATCGCCGAGAAAGCCGTTGTCCAGGGGCGCCGCGCCGCTTTTCAGGCCGCCGCTCCAGGCCGGGATGGTGCTGTTGGCATTGCCTTCCTTCTGCGCGCCCAGCGGGGTCAGGCTGGTGCCCAGTTGCGCCGCTTCCTCTGGGGAAACCGCAGCCATGACGCTGCCGGCCAGCAATGACAGACTCAATGCGCCAGTGCGCAAAATGAAAAGTGCATTCATGTTCAGGTACCTCTGCCAGGAGAGCATCAGAAATTCACGCCGAAGCTGAGCGCGACATAGTCGCGGTCGACGTTGGTATTAAAATCGCCGCCAAAGTAGTTGGTGTAACTGAGGCTGGCGGTGTAGGCGTTCTGGTAGTCAGCGTCGAGGCCGAGGCTGACTGCCTTGGATCCTTCGTCGAAGTTGGGGCCATAACCGGAAACGTCATGGGACCAGGCCACGTTCGGCGACAGGTTGATCCCGGCCAGGGCGTTGGGGTAATCCAGCTTGCCGCGCAGGCGATAGCCCCAGCTGTTGCTGGTGTAGAAGCCATCGTCGTTGCACTCCTGGGCCGGATTGCTGGCGGTCGGCGTACCGGCCGCCGAACCGCGGCAGGTGGCCAGGCCAGCGCTGCCCACAAGCTCGCCGGAACCGAACGCCGGGCTGCGCCCGAAACGCAGGTCCGTGCCGTCGGCCCGGCCCAGCCCGTTGATGTGGTTGTAGCCCACCTCCCCGACCACGCTCAGGCGGCTGGCGCCCAGCACCTGGTCAAAGAACTGAGTCACGGTCATCTGGGCCTGGGTCACGGGCATGCGCTTGTAGCCATTGACCTCGGCGCCCAGGTTGCGCCCGGCGAAGCCGGTGGTGATCAATGGCGAGGTCGCGCCGAAGGTCGCGGCGGACAGCAGGTCGGCGGTGTTCAACTGCAGCGGCATGTTCGGCCGGTAGCTGACTTCACCCGCGAGCGACACCCCCTCGACGTTGGTCTGGAAACTCAGGCCGTACAAACGGATATCTTCCGGATAATCGATGAAGTAGCGGGTGCTGCGGGCAGAAGCCAGACCACCGGCCGGGCTGGTCATCTGGTTGATGCTCAAGTACGGGTTACGGCTGTGATAGTTCAGCGCGTAGGCGCCGAACTCGGTGTCGTTGGCCTCGGGCACGAACCAGCGCAGCGCCAGGCCATACTGACCACTGTCGCGGGCGTCGTGGTCGGGCAAGCGCCCGATGTAGGCATTGTCGGTCCCGGCCGCGATCGCCCCCAGGCCGCCGGTGTTCTGCGCAACGCCCGGCGGCAGGTCGAGACCTGCGACCACCAGGCGGTCATTGCAGCCTTGCGGGACGCCATCGCTGCCAAAGAACGTACCGCAGTTGTCGACCACCGACTTGTCCCACTCCAGCTGGTAGAAGGCCTCGGCAGTAATGTTGTCAGCCAGGCCTTGGGACACGTAGAGCAGATTGACCGGAATCAGCCCTTCCTTGACCTCGGCGCCGGGACGTCGCAAGGCCGCCACGTCCACCGGGTTGATGCTGTTGATCGAGTTGCCGATGAAGGTGCTCTCGCCCCAACTCACCACCTGCTTGCCGAGCCGCACGTTGCCGACCTGATCGCCGAGGTTGTAGTTGTGGTAGACGAAGCTGTCCAGAAACATCGCCCCGGAGGACTTGGCGGCACGATCGCGCCCGCTGTCGTCGATGTCGTAGAACGGCCGGTGCTCGTCCATCAGCTCGAAGTCATACCAGTACTTGCCACGCACGAAGGCGCCGCTGTCGCCGTACTTCAGTTCCAGGTCATGCACGCCCTTGAAGATCTTCGAGAAGGTCTCGCCCTTCTTGAAGTTCAGGCGGTTGTCATCGGTGGTGCGCGAGGCCGACTGACCGGACTTGCCCTGGGAGTTGAAGTTGGAAATGAACGCGGAGTCGGGATCAGCCACCGACCAACTGGCACCAATCGATAAGGACGAATCGAAACTGCCCTGGATCTCGCCGATATTAAAATCGACCGCCTGAGCCGAGGGGCTCGCGGTGGTGGCGACGGTCACAGCTACGGCCAGCAGACTTGGCTGGAAGACGCCGCGCATTGTTGTTCTTGTCATGCGGTTTCTCCGGTTAAGGATCACGTGTTGGAGCGTCCATGCTAGTGAGGTGGCGGTGAGGCCCTGACACCCGAATGGGTGATTTGATGCGACTTTGTCGAACAATCCCGGCGTGCTTTGTCAGGGCACACCGGGCGGCGTTACCTTGGGTGACAGTCGAAGCCGGTCTGGCTCAATGGGTACCTGCGCTGACCCTGCCGTACAGCGTCACCACGCAAGCCCCGCCCAGACCCAGGTTATGCGCCATGGCCAGGCGCGCACCTTCGACCTGGCGCTGCTCGGCATTGCCGCGCAATTGCTGGGTCAGCTCGTAGCACTGCGCCAGGCCAGTGGCGCCCAACGGGTGCCCCTTGGACAGCAAGCCGCCGGACGGATTGATAACGATTTGCCCGCCGTAGGTGTTGTCGCCGTCCATGACAAATTGTTCGGCGCCGCCTTCAGGGCAGAACCCCAGGGATTCGTAGCAGATCACTTCGTTCTGGGCGAAGCAGTCGTGCAGCTCGCAGACATCGATGTCCCGCGGGCCGACGCCGGCTTTTTCGTAGACCTGGTTCACGGCAGCGTGGGTCATGTGGGTGCCCACCCAGTCCAGCAACGACGGTTTTTCGAAGTTGAATGACTCCGGCGTATCGGTGGTCATCGCCTGGGCAACGATTTCGACGTCGCGGCGCAGGCCGTGCTGGCGGGCAAAACGTTCCGACACCAGGATTGCCGCCGCTCCCCCACAGGTCGGCGGGCAGGCCATCAGGCGGGTCATAACCCCTGGCCACAGCACAGGGTCGGCCATCACGTCTTCGGTGCTCAGCACTTTGCGAAACAACGCCAGGGGATTATTGGCAGCGTGCCGGCTGGCCTTGGCGCGCACCGCAGCGAAGGTCTCCATGCGGGTGCCGTACTTGTGCATGTACTCGCGTCCGGCGCCGCCGAAGGTACGCAGCGCCTGGGCCATGTCGCTGCCGACGTCGGCGGTCAGGCCCCGCAGGATCGGCAGGAAACGTTCGCGGGTTGGCGGGCGGTCGTCCCAGTGGGATTTCAAGGCCCCGGCCTGCATCTGTTCGAAGCCGACCGCCAGCACGCAATCGGCCGAACCCGACTCGATCGCCTTGCGCGCCAGGTACAGCGCGGTGGAGCCGGTGGAGCAATTGTTGTTGACGTTGACCACCGGGATCCCGGTCATGCCCACTTCATAGAGCACGGTCTGGCCGCAGGTGGAGTCGCCATAGACGTAGCCGGCGTACGCTTCCTGCACCAGGTGGTAACCGATTCCGGCATCGGCCAGGGCACGACGCACGGCTTCGGCGCCCATCTGCACATAGGTCGGGCTGGCACTGGGCTTGCTGAACGGGATCATGCCAACGCCTGCCACCAATACTTTTTCGCTCATGCTGTCACCTGCAACTTGAAGGGGAAGGATCAAAGCTGGCGTGCGATCAACTCACGCAGCACTTCACTGGTACCGCCGAAGATGCGGGTCACGCGCATGTCGACGAAGGCCCGGGCAATCGGGTACTCGAGCATGTAGCCGTAGCCACCGTGCAGCTGGACCATGTCGTCGATGCACCGGCACAGGGTCTCGGTGGCGTACAGCTTGGCGATGGCCGATTCCTGCACGGTGAGGCGCCGGCGCATGTGTTCGCCGATGTAGTGATCGATCATCAGGCGCACGGCCGTGGCCTGGGCCTTGATGTCGGCGAGTTTGAATTTGGTGTTCTGGAAGTCCCAGACCGTTTGGTTGAAGGCTTTGCGGTCCTTGACGTACTCAAGGGTCTGCTCAAGCATGCGTTCGAGTTTGGCCGCGCTGTACAGGGCGATCACCAGGCGTTCCTGCGGCAGCTCTTCCATCAAGTGCATGAAGCCCTTGTTCTCCTCACCCAGCAGGTTGCCTACCGGCACTCGCACATCGTCGAAGAACAGCTCGGCGGTGTCGGCAGCGGCCTGGCCGACCTTGTCCAGCTTGCGCCCGCGACGAAAGCCCGCACGGTCGCACTCGACCATGATCAGGCTGCAGCCCTTGGCGCCGGCGCTCGGGTCGGTCTTGCACACCACCACGACCATGTCGCAGGTCAGGCCGTTGCTGATGAATGTCTTGCTGCCATTGATCACCCACTCGTCGCCGTCCCGCACGGCGGTGGTGCGAATAGCCTTGAGATCGGAACCAGTGCCCGGCTCGGTCATCGCCACGGCCAGCACGGTTTCGCCGGTGCAGATTTTCGGCAACCATTGTTGCTTCTGCGCCTCGGTGCCCAGGCGCACGATGTAGGGGGCGACGATGTCCGAATGCACGCCCAGGCTCCAGCCGGAGACGCCCGAGCGGTACAGCTCCTCAATCAGCACCGCCGAATGACCGAAGTCACCGCCCCCCCCGCCGTACTCGGTCGGTACCGTCAGGCACAGCAGGTTATGGCGCCCGGCCTTGAGCCAGGTTTCCCGGTCCACGTGCCCGGCCTTGTCCCACTGCGCCTGAAGCGGAAGGCATTCGCGCTCAAAAAAACGCCGCGCCGATTCGCGCAGCATCTCGTGGTCTTCTCGGTAGACAGTACGGTTGATATGCATCGGATTCTCCAGTGAGTGGCCAAGCAGGCGTGTGCTTGGTTCATGGAGCCAATGTAGTGAGCCGGCTGACGCAAGGGGCCACCCGGATCGGGTAGCAGCCGCCGGACCTGCCCGGTTGCGAGCCTGGCCCCGAGGCTACTGGAAGGCCGCGCGCAGTTCGCGCTTGAGCACTTTACCGGCGGCCGACAGCGGCAGCGTTTCGCGGAACTCGATGCTTTTTGGGCACTTGTAGCCCGCGATGAATGCGCGGCAATGACGACGCAATTGGTCTTCGTCGACCTGGGCGCCGGACTGGCGCACGACCACGGCATGCACCGCCTCGCCCCACTGTGCATGGGGGATGCCGATCACCGCGCACTGGGCCACCGCCGGATGGCGCGCCAGCACGTTCTCGACCTCGGCCGAGTAGATGTTTTCACCGCCACTGACAATCATGTCCTTGAGCCGGTCGACGATGAACAGGTAGCCCTGCTCGTCCATATAGGCGCCGTCTGCGGTGTACAGCCAACCGTTACGCAGGGCCTGGGCGGTTTCCTCGGGTTTGTTCCAGTACCCCTGCATCACGTTCGGCCCGCGCACGATGATTTCGCCCACGGTACCGCGGGGCACCTCCTGGCCCTGGGGGTCGACGATTTTCACCTGCAACCCCAGCCCGCCACGCCCCACCGAGCGCGATAGCCCGCTCGCGCGCGCCGATGCACTGTGATTGCACGGCAGGTTGCTGGAGACCACCGGACAGGCTTCGGTCAGCCCATAGGAGTGGGACAATTCAAGCGCTGGAAAGCGTGCCAGCAGGCGCTCGACCATCTCCCCGGCACTGGGGGAAGCGCCGTAGGTCAAGCGTTGCAGGCTGCTGAGGTCATACCGCGACAACGCGCGATGGTCCAGCAGCGCCAGGATCATGGTCGGCACTAGCAGGGTCTCGCTGATCCGCTCGCGTTCGATCACCTGCAGCACCGCCAGGGGTTCGAAGCTCGACACCAGCACATGGCACTCGCCGGCCAGGAACTGGATCAGCGCCCGGGCCATGCCGGCGACGTGGAACAGCGGCGCCACCTGCAACAGCCGGCCGCCGGGTATCGGCGGCATGTCGACCATGCGTGGCATGCACGCCGACCACAGATTCAGGTGCGACTGCATGACCCCCTTGGGAAAGCCGGTGGTGCCACCGGTGTACATGATGCACGCCAGGTCCTCGCCGCCCCGACCGGCGTCGGCCATTGGCCTGGCCTGGGCAATCAACTCGTCGAAGCCGAGCATGCCGGCGGGTGTTGGTCCTTCCCCGGCGTAGATCAAGCACGGCGCATTGCGCGCACCCGCGCGGATGGCGTCGGCCAGGGCGAGGAAATGCTCGTCGATGATCAGGATCGCCGTGTCGCAATCGTCCAGCGCGTAGACGATTTCTGCCACGCTCCAGCGGGTGTTGACCGGGTTGAGCACCCCGCCACCCCACCACACTCCCATGATGTATTCCAGGTAGCGGTCGGAGTTGAGCGCCAGCATCCCGACCCGGTCCCCCGGGGCCATGCCCAGCTCGCACAAGGCGCTCGCCAGGCGCGCCACGCGCCCGGCGAACTGGCGATAGGTCTGGCGGCGCGCGCCGAAAATCGTCGCCATCTGCTCTGGCGTCTGCTGCAGCGTGCGCTGCAGGCATAAAGTCATGTACATGGGTTTCACCCTTGCGTCAGGAGGGCGCAGGCTACGCCCAGCGGATCATTCGGCGTGCGGCAGTGGGTGTTTCCAGCGCGTGAACACGCCGTTGCTGCGCAGCACCAGGCGCTCTCCGACCAGCAGTCGGCAACTGGCATTGATCAGGCTGCTGCCGGCCTTGTGGATTTCGACGTGGGCTTCGAGCCAGTCGCCTTCGCGCACTGCGCCCAGGTAGTCGAGGTTCAAATTGACGGTGATGGCCGCCCGCTCCATCACCAGCAGGCGGCGGAGCATCATCCCAAAGGCGCTGTCGGCAACCGTGGCAAGGAAACCACCATGGGCAATGCCCACGTAATTAAGGTGCCGGCCCAGGACACGCACCGCCAGGACCGGCCGTTCATGGTGAATGTAAAACTCGGCACAACCACTGAGGAACTTCGAAGCGCCCTGCACCGGTGAAAATCCTTCGGGGACCGAGCTCACACCACGGCTGGGCGTCTCCATCAACTGACGCTCCGGTCTTTGCCCTGCCAGAACGGCTCGCGCAGGTCACGCTTGAGAATCTTGCCCGCGCCGGACAGCGGCAGGGCTTCGCGGAACTCCACCGACTTGGGGGTCTTGTAGCCCGCGATCAACCGCCGACAGTGCTCCATGATCTCCGCATCGGCCGCCTGGTTGCCCGGCTTCAGCACGACGACCGCATGCACCGCCTCACCCCACTGCTGGCACGGGATACCGATCACCGCACACACCGCCACAGCCGGATGACTGGCGATCGCACTCTCCACTTCACCGGAGTAGATGTTCTCGCCGCCGCTGACAATCATGTCCTTGAAGCGGTCGACAATGTACAGGTAGCCGTCCTCGTCCATGTAGGCACCGTCCCCGGTATGCATCCAGCCTCCGCGCAAGGCCTGGGCGGTTTCCTCGGGTTTGTTCCAGTACCCGAGCATGATGTTCGGGCCACGGACAATCACTTCGCCCACGGTGCCGCACGCAACTTCGTTGTCGTGTTCGTCGACAATGCGCACTGTCACTCCCAGCCCCGGGCGCCCGGCCGAACGCAAGCGGCCATTGGCAATCCCTTCGGCGCTGTGATTCTGCGGACCATTGGCGCTGATCGGCGGCGCCGCTTCGGTCATGCCATAGCCCTGGGTGAATTCGACATTGGGCAGGGCCTTGAGCGCCAGTTCCAGCAACGGCACGGCAATCGGCGAGGCGCCGTAGGTCAGGCTGCGCAGGCTACTGAGGTCATGGCGAGCAAAGTCCGGGTGCATGATCAGCGCCTGGAGCATGGTCGGCACAATCAGGATATCGCTGATGCGCTCGCGCTCGATGGTGCGCATCACGTCCGAGGCATCAAAAGCCGGGACAAACACACTCGGCAGCCCGATCAGCGAGATCAGGATCACCCGGGACAACGCCGCCAGGTGGAACATGGGCGCGATGTGCAGGGTCATGGCATCCGCCGGCACCGGCACATCCGCTGCACGCGCCACGGCCGCCGACCACAGGTTCATGTGTGACTGCATGACGCCCTTGGGCTGGCCGGTGGTGCCCCCGGTGTAGAGGATACTGGCCAAGTCCTCGCCACCGCGAAAGGCATCATCCACCGGCGCGTTGTCGCGAATCAGCTGCTCGAACGAGAGCATGCCTGCCGGTGCCGAGCCATCGCCGACGTGAATCAGCAATGGTGTGACTCGGGCCGAGGCCGAGATCGCCGGCGCCAGGGGCAGGAAGGTGTCGTCGATGAACAGAATGCGGGTGTCGCAGTCATCCAGCGAATAGACAATCTCCGCGACGCTCCAGCGAATGTTCACCGGGTTGACCACGCCACCGCCCCACCAGGTGGCGAGGAAGTATTCGAGGAAGCGGTCGCTGTTCAGGCCCAGCAGGCCAACACGATCACCGGCTTGCATGCCGAGCTTTTGCAGGGCACCGGCCAGGCGCGCGACACGATCGGTCATTTGCGCGTAGCTCTGGCGTCGGTCACGAAATACCGTGGCCAGGGCATGGGGCTGTTGCTGCGCCATGCGGTGCAGTCCTTGAGTCAGGTACATATGAGTCTCCTGTAATTGTTGCTGTCAGGTCGGGACACATGCAGCGCGGTCTGGGGATTTCAGGTCCCGGTGTACTTGGGTGCACGCGTTTGGGCGAATGCCAGGCGGCCTTCGGCGAAGTCCTGGCTGTCACGCAGCAGGCCCCAGTGCAGGTTGGCTTGGCTGACAAAGTCCCGCGCGGGCAGATGGGCGGTCTGCACCGCCAGTTGTTTGATCGATTGCACCGCCAGCGGACCGTTGCCGGCGATCCGCTCCGCCAGTTGCAGTGCCACGGCTTGCAGCTGCCCGGCGGGCACCAGGTCACTGACCAGGCCAATGCGCAAGGCTTCCTGGGCATTGATCGGCTCGCCAGTCAGGGCCATTTTCATCGCGTGCGCCGAACCTACCGCACGCAGCAGGTACTGCACGCCACCCGCCGAGGGGATGGCGGCCATGCGCACTTCCGGCAGGCCGAATGAGGCGCCGTCAGTGGCAATTCGCAGATCACACTGCAACGCCAGTTCAAGGCCGCCACCCAGGCACAGGCCCTGGATCCCGGCGATCAGCGGTTTCCAGAGGTCCAGGTCACTAAGGTCCAGCAAGCGGTTGTAACCGCCCTCCTCGGCTTCGGTCTCGCGACTTTTCAGGGCCCCTGCGACAAACCCCGGCACCGGGCGCAGGGACTCCTTGAAGTGGGCCCCACAACAAAAGGCGCGCTCACCGGCCCCGAGCAGGACGATGACCCGCACCTGCTCATCGTCCTGGCAGGCACGCAGGGTCTTGCGCAGGTGCATCAGGTCGCCAATGGTCAGGGCGTTGTTGCAATGGGGCGCGTCGAGCGTGACCAGTGCCACGTGTTCGATGATCTTGAATTGAATGGCCATGGGCTAACTCCAGCGCTGCGATGGTCTCTCGATGGGCATGCGGGTGGGCGACCGGCGTTGGCAGCTGGCGGCACTTGTTTTTTTTGTTCGATGCGGCGACGCCGGTGCTCTGTACCAGGCGTCGCTTGCCTATGCCAGCCAGTAGAACAAGCCCCTTTGTCGCGGCCACCACCCACATCGGGTGGCGATTGCCCGCCCCATTGGCTCGGGGTGCAGCCCTGGCCAAACAGAGCGCCATGCGCGGCAAACTCTGCGTTACACTCGGTCCGATTCGAGCACGCCCATAACAAAAATGAATCGGATAGCCTCATGGACAAACACCTCAAGTCCACTGCTTCGGACAGCCCCACGACGGCAAGCCAGTCGCCGATTGTCAGTACCAAGCTGATTCCTCCACGCGGTGCCGCACGCCTGGTCCCCCGTGAGCGCCTGCAGGATCAAATGCTCAAGGCCCGTCGCCAGCGCTGCATCGTGCTCAAGGGACCGGCGGGCTGCGGCAAGACCTCGACTTTGATCGCCTGGCGCCAGGCCCTGTTGCCCCTGGGCTTTGACGTCGCCTGGTTGACCCTGTCTGCCGACGATAATGAGCTGACCCGTTTTCTCGACTATCTGCTGGCCAGCCTGGGCCAGATCGACCCCGCCCTGGTGCACGAAGCGACCCAGCTCGAAGGACGGGGCATCGACAGCGAGGCCGTCGAGCGCACGGTGATCACCCTGGTGCGCAGCATTGCCCGGCGCACCAAAGAGCTGGTGCTGGTGCTCGATGACCTGCATCACCTGACGGACGTGGGCATTCACCAAGCCCTGCAATGGCTGATCGATTACGCGCCGGCCAACCTGCACCTGGCGCTGGTGTCGCGCAGTGCGGTGCCGTTGTCCCTGGCGCGGTTGCGCAGCCAGGAACTGGTTCTGGAGTTGAGCCTGCGCGACTTGCGCTTCACCCCGGCCGAATCCGCGCAGTTCCTCAAGGCACAGTTGGGTGAGATCAATGCCCGTGACGCGCGCTTGATCCATGAGCAGGCCGATGGCTGGGTCGCAGGCATGCAGTTGCTCGCGGTCAGTCGCAAGAACAATCGCCCCCAAGCGGCCACGACCAGCGCCGCGGTACAGACGCTGGTGCGCGACGACCAGGCCTTCGCCCGTTTTTTCGAGATCGAGGTGTTGTCCCACCTGTCGCCCACCGACCTCGACCTGCTGTTGCTCATGGCGGTCTGCAACCGTTTCTGCGCCTCATTGTGCGCGGCCTTGAGCGGTCACCCCCAGGCCGTCGGCGAAGCCAGCGCGCTGTTGGCACGCCTGGAGCGCGACAACCTGTTCCTGATTCCCGTGGACAGCGCCCAGCGTGAAACCTGGTACCGGCTACACCCGCTGCTGCGCGAAACCCTGCTCAAGTACTTCGACTCGCGCAGCCGGGCCGAGCAACAGGCCGTGCATGCGCGGGCATGGGCCTGGTTCCGTGACCAGCAACACCTGGATGAAGCCGTGCACCATGCGGTGATGAGCGGTGATCCCGACGCTGCCGCCGACCTGGTCGAGCAACACGCCGAAGCGCTGTACGCCCATGGCGACCTGCGCATGCTGATCGAGTTGGTACGGCTGTTGCCGGTCGAGCAGGTGCAGGCACGGGTCAAGCTGCGCATCCTCAAGGCCCGCATGCAGCTCTATGCCCGGGACTTCATTGCCTGCGCCAACAGCCTTGATCAACTGCTTCACGACGTCCCCGAACACCAGGTGCATGATCGTTTCATGGTCGCCCTGCTGCGGGCCTCCCTGGCCCTGCAACGGGATGACACCGATGCGGCGATGACGGTCCTGCCGCAATTGCTCGCCCCTCCAGCAGGCAGCAACAGTGTCGCGATCGGCTCCTGCACCAATATCCTGTCCTGGCTTTACATGCACCGCGGTGAATACGAAAAGGCGCGTCAGGTGCAATTCGACCGGCCAGCGTTGCTGATTAACGGCGAGCCCTTCCTCGGGACCTCGGCCGGTAGCCTCCAGGGCCGCTGCATGACCGGGTTGAGCCATGCCCTGGAAGGCCAGATGAAGCAGTCGGAGCGCGTCTATCGGGACGTGATCCACGAAGCGGCCCACTGCGGCAAGGCCGGGACGGATGCGACCTACCTGGCCACCGCGCTGCTGGGCGAGGTGTTGTACGAAACCAACGATGTCGACGTGGCCTTCAAGTTGCTCTCCGGCTGGGTCGACATTCTTGAGCGGATTTCGATACCCGACTCGGTGCTGCGGGTGCTCCAGGTGCTGTGGAAAGTGCAGTGGCTCGCCGGTAACCATCAGGAGGCCTTCGCCTTCGTCGATCGGCTCGACGAATACGCGAGCAAACTCGGGCTGGACCGCTTGCAGGCCTACTGCCTGACCTGGCGGGTGCACTGGCACCTGTTGCTCGACGAACCCGCCGCCGCCCAGGCCAAACTGGCCAGGCTGGAAGCCATCGACGCCCGCCACCCCGACGCCGGACACAGTGCACTCAAGGAAATTCACATCCTGACCGAGAACGCACGGGCCCGCTGGCAGATTCACCAGGGCGACCTCGACGGCGCCTTGCAGCGCATTGAACAATTGATCGACACCTGCGAACGGCATCGTCGGCAACTCGGTGCGGTGCGCCTGCTGGTGTTGAGTGCCGTGATCGAGGCGCGGCGCGGCAACCCGGCTGCCGCGCGCGACAAAGTGCTGCTGGCGCTGCGCCGCGGACAACGCTTCGGGCTGCTGCGCAGCCTGCTCGATGCCCACCCGGACGCCCTTGACCTGATCCTGGAAATCACTCGCCAGGAAACCCTCGACCCAGTCCTGGCGTTTTACGTCGAGCGCTTGCAGGCCGCCCACGTGGCCGTCCCCGCCGCCGTCTCCGGCAAGCCTGCCCAGGCCACGCCGAGCAAACCCCAGGCCAACAGCATCGAACCGCTGAGCGAGCGGGAGATCGAGGTCGTGCGCCTGCTGGCTCAAGCACTGCCCAACAAAAAAATCGCCCGCGCCTTGGGGTTATCGCCGGAAACCGTGAAATGGCATTTGAGCCATATCTACAGCAAGCTTGGCGTCAACAGCCGCGACGAAGCGGTAGCCCGCGTGCGCGACCTGGAGTCCCAGGACTGATAGGCGTACGCATCACGAGCATCGCCATCCCGGCATAGGTATCTACACAACTTTGTGGCGGGCTGTGGGCCGGCCGGGGTGTTGGATTTGGCCGAGTACATATCCATTTCTTCGGTAACGGCCTCCTATGGTTCCGCTTTTACAGCGGCTCACTTTTGGAGGAG
>NZ_CATKPN010000061.1:0-32650 GCF_949767245.1 Pseudomonas sp. IT-P176 | reverse complement strand
TGCGGTGCTTGCAAATCCTGCATGCACCCACTGAACCTGTGGGAGCGGGCTTGCCCGCGAAAAGCCTGAGGGCGCTGCTGGGTAGCAGCCTGTACGCGTCATCGTTGACGACCATCGCGGGCAAGCCCGCTCGCACCGTTATTTGCGGTGCTTGCAAATCCTGCATGCACCCACTGAACCTGTGGGAGCGGGCTTGCCCGCGAAAAGCCTGAGGGCGCTGCTGGGTGTCAGACTGCACGCGTCATCGTTGACGACCATCGCGGGCAAGCCCGCTCCCACATTAGTAATTTGCAGTGCTTGCAGATCCCGCATACACCCACAGAACCTGTGGAGCGGGCGCCCGCTTGCGGCTTGCTCGCGATGGCGGTGGATCAGGCAGTATCCAAGCCCACGCCTACAACACCCCCGCCAGCGTCGGCGAGTTTTCCAGCAGCGTGCGGGTGTACGCTGCCTGCGGTTGGTCCAGCACCGCATCGACCCAACCCTGCTCCACCACTCGCCCGTGCTGGAGCACCACCACCCGGTCGGCGATGGCGCGGACCACGCCCAGGTCATGGGTAACGAACAACAGAGTCAGCCCTTGCGCCTGCAACTGACGCAACAACGCGAGGATCGACGCCTGCACCGAGACATCCAGCGCCGAAGTGATTTCGTCGCAGATCAGCAGGCGCGGTTGGCAGATCAGCGCCCGGGCGATAGCCACCCGTTGCCGTTCGCCGCCCGACAGGCTGTGGGGGTAGAGCGCGCCGACCGAAGCCGGCAGCGACACCCGCTCAAGCACCGCCGCTACCCGCTGACGGGCCTCGTCACCCTTGATTCCGAAGAAGTGCGCCAAGGGCCCGCTGAGGGTCTGTAGTACCGTCTGCCGGGGGTTCAACGCCCGGTACGGGTTCTGGAAAATGTACTGGATCTGGTGCCGGGACCCGGCCTCACGCTGCCGCGCCGCCAGGCTCAACTCCTGCCCGGCGTAATACATCCGGCCTTGGGCGTTCTCCCCCAAACCCGCTACCGCGCGGGCCAGGCTGGTCTTGCCGGAACCGGACTCGCCGACCAACGCCAGGCATTCCCCGGGCGCCACGCGCAACGAGACATCGAACAACACCTGGCGGTCGTAGGCCACGTTCAGCCCCTGAATGTCGAGCAACGCCGGTCGCTCAACCACCTCCCCGACCCGCTGCGCGCCCTGGCTGGCAATCAACTGCAACGCCTGCCGATGCGGGTCCAGGCACGCCACCTGCTGTCCTGGCGCGACCTCGTGCAACGCTGGCTCGGCCAGCGCACAGGCGGCAGTGCGCCGCGGGCAGCGTGCGGCGAAACCACAGCCGACTGGCCGCTGCCCCGGCGCTGGGGCGTGCCCGGCAATCGCCGCCAGTTCGCGACGCTGCGCCACATCCGGAATCGCCGCCAGCAAGCCCCGGGTATAGGGATGGGCCGGCCGGCTGAACAGCGCCTCACGGCTGGCGGTCTCGACGATGCGCCCGGCGTACATCACCATCACCCGGTCCACCAGGTCCTTGATCACCGCCAGGTCGTGGGACACATACACCGCCGCGACCCCCAGGCTTTTGCACAGCCGGCGCAAGGTGGCGAGGATGTGGGCCTGGGTGCTGACGTCCAGGGCGGTGGTCGGTTCATCCAGTACGATCAACTTCGGGCGCAGGACAAACGCCAGCGCCAGCATCACCCGTTGCTGCTGGCCACCAGACAGTTGGTGGGGAAAGCGCCGCAGGAAGTCCGGATCATCCGGTAGGCCGACGTCGCGCAAGGTCTCGCTGATGCGCTGGCGTTGCGCGCCGCGGTCCAGTTGCACCTGGTGGGCGCCGAGGGTTTCGCGCAGCAGGTTGCCGATGCGCAACGCCGGATTCAACGCCGTGGCCGGGTCCTGCGCCACATAGCCGATCAGGCTGCCCCGGGCCCGGCGCAAGGCATCGCCCTGCAAGGTCAGCAAGGCCTGCCCCGCCACCTCGACCCGACCGCCGACAATCCGCGCACCGCGTCGGGCGTGGGCCAGCAATGCCGTGGCCAGGGTGGTCTTGCCGGAACCCGACTCCCCCACCAGGCCGAGAATTTCCCCAGCCTGGACACTGAACGACACCCCGGACAGCACATCGACCTGGCCTTGCAGCTCGACGCGCAAGTCGCTCACCTGCAGCACCTGGGTGCTGAGCTTGTCTGGTGACTCAAAGCCTGCGAGCGCATTCATGGCTTTTCTCCAATCCGTGAACTGCTGCGGCCGATGCCTTCGGCCAGAATATTGGTGCCATAGGCAAAGATCCCGATCAGCACCGCCGGTGCCAGCACGGCCCAAGGCTGCACCAGCAATCCGGCCTGGTTTTCATTGATCATCAAGCCCCAGTCGGCAGTCGGCGGCGCCACGCCGTAACCGAGGAAGCTCAGGCCCGACAGCATGCCCACGCCCCAGGTCAGCATGTTGCCGAAGTGCACCAGCAGCGGTGTAAGGATGTTCGGCAGGATCTCGCGGAACAGGATCCGCCAACGCGAATAGCCCATCATCTGTGCGGCCTCGACAAACTCCTGGCCGGCCACCGCCACCGCGCTGCCCCGGGCCAGACGGATCACCCCAGGGGTGAAGGCAATCGCCACGGTAAGCACGATCAGCCACGGCGCGCGGCCGAGCATCGAGACGATCAGCAGCACCAGAATCAAGTCCGGAAACGCCAGCGAGACATCCGCCAGCCAGGTAATCAACTGGTCCAGCCGACGCCGGGAAAAGCCCGCCAGCAAGCCCAGGGTGCTGCCCACCAGCAGGGCGATCGCAGCGGCGGCCACGGACATCCACAGCACCGACCAACCGCCATTGAGCAGGCGCGACAGCACATCGTGCCCGAGGAAGTCATAACCCAGCCACGCCCCGGCCGTCGGCGCCCCATAGACCGTGCCGAGCATGTCGGTCGGCCCATGGGGCGCCAGCCAGGGGCCGCACAGCGCGAGGGCAATCACCAGCAGCGTGATCACCGCGCCTTTGCGGGTTTGCGTGTGTGCCAGCCAGTGCCAGCGAGTCACGGATAAGTCACGCATGCAGCACCTCTCACGGAGCCTTGGGAGTGGAGCGCCGCCACCAGGGCTGGATGCCCCGACGATTGCGCTGGATCAGGGTCACGCGCCGGGCCGTGCGCAGCTTGGGGGTGAGCAGCACGGTCAGCAGGTCGGCACACAGGTTGATCAGCACCACGCCCAGGGTGATCAACAACACGATTGCCTGGATCATCGGCAGATCGCGCATCTGGATCGCCGAATTCAGCGAGGTGCCGATGCCGGGGTAGCTGAAAATCACCTCGGCCAGCAACGCCCCGCCGATCAACGTGCGCAGGGTCAGCGCCACGCCCTGGATGGCCGGCACCAGGGCATTGGGCAAAGTGTGGCGCCAGACGATGCGCCACTCGGCGATCCCGCGCAGTCGGGCCGCGATCACGTAGTCGGACTCCAGTGCCTCGATCATCGAGGCCCGCACCATCCGCGTCAGGTACGGCAGCGCCGACAGGCTCAGGGCCAACACCGGCAACACCAGGTACTGCAACTGCCGCCACAGCGAACGGTCCGGGTCGATCAGCGACACCGCCGGCAGCACGTCCATGTGCGGCATGGAAAACAGCAGCACCAGGCCGATGGCCAACAGAAACCCCGGCGTCGCCTTGAGGAAGATCAGCCACGACAGGCTAATGCGGTCCAGGCGACTGTCGCGGCGCAACGCCAGGCTCACCCCCAACAGCAGCGCCGTCGGCACCACCAGGGCAATCACCCCGGCCAACAGCGCCAGGGTGTAGCCAAAACGCGTGAAGAGGATGCTCGCCACCGGCGCATTGGAGTCCAGCGACACCCCCAGCTCACCGCGCACGGCGTGCCCGAGCCAGCCCAGGTACTGCTCGAGGATCGGCCGGTCCAGGCCCAGTTGGCGTTGCAGGGTGAGGATGCTTTCCAGCGGCGCATCCGGGCCGAGAATCACCCGGGCCGGGTCCGAGGGCAGCGCCTGCGTGGCGATGAACACCACCAGGCTGATCACCCAGGCCGTCAGCAGGCCATAGCCGAGCCGGCCGATGAACCAGGCCAGCCACGCCGGTGTACGCGGTTGCTTGGAGGATTTATCCATGGTTCAACCACAGCTCGTCAAAGCGCCAGGAGGCGAACGTGGTTTGCTCGGGCAGCAGCCCGCCAACCCGGGTCGATGCCGCATCGAGCACGTCGTTGAAACCCCAGATCAACAAGCCACCGCGCTCGTGCTGGATACCCTGGGCTTCGTGCACCAGCACTTTGCGCTGGGCCAGGTCCGGTTGCGCCAGCGCCTGTTGGTACAGCGCACTGAAACGCTGGTCATGGAAATTGCTGCGGTTATAGATCGCCTGCGGTGCATCGTTGTGCAAGGCCGAGGCGAGAAAGCCGCGGGCCGGGGTCGAACCCGGCGACAGCAGCCAGTTCTCGCGCTGCGGCCCGTTGAACACCGAGCCGTCGACCTGGGTGACCTTGATCTGCACCCCGGCCTGTTTTGCCTGCTGGGCAAACACCAATGCCGCATTGACCCCCGGCCCCGGCGTGGTGGTCAGTTCGACCCGCAGGTCATCCTGCCCAGCCTGGCGCAGCAGCGAACGCGCCTGCTCCAGGTCATGGGGACGCTGGACGATGGCGTGGTTGTAGGTCGGGTCGTGGGGTGAGTACAGGTCATTGGCGATCCGCCCGAATCCGTTGAGGCCACGGTTCACCAGTTCCTGACGGTCGGCCAGCAGGCGAAAGGCCTGGCGCACACGCACGTCCTGGAACGGCGCCTTGGCCAGGTTCAGGTTGAACCCGGTAAACGAGGTGCTGGGCGACACGCAGAGCTGCAGCCGCGAATCGGCCTTGAGCAGCGCGCTGTGTTCAGCCTGCACACCGCTCGCGAGGTCGATCTGCCCGGCACGCAACGCCGCCGAGCGTGACACTTGGTCCTTGAACTCGATGATCTCCAGCTCGTCGGCATACGGTTGATTGGGCTTGTAGTAGTGCTCGAACCGGCTGTAGAGCGAGCGCTGGCCGGGGATGAAGCTCTTGAGCTTGTAAGGGCCCGCGCCCACCGGATTGCTGATCGGGTGGTAGTCGGTGGGCACGATGCCGCCAAAGCTGATCAGGGTTTCGTCCAGCGGGAAGAAGCTCTGGCCTTCCTTGAAGCGGATCTCGATGGTCCGCTCGTCCAGCTTGCGCAAGGCATTGCGGTCGATGGCCCCGACCAGGCCGGCAAACGGCGAAGCCAGTTTGGGATCGGTCAGGCGCAACAGCGAGAACAGCATGTCGTCGGCGCCGATGGTCTTGCCGTGGTGGAACTCCAGCCCTGGCTTGATACGAATGGTCCAGGCGCTGGCATCGGCATTCGGCTCGGCAAATTCGGCCAGGGCCAGGCGCGTGCTGACATCGCTGTTCCACTCCCAGAACTTGCTGTACAGCGCCCAGCCACGAATGATCCCGCCGCCCACCGGTTTGTGCGCGTCAAGGTTGCCGGACTGGTCGCCATCGATGATGCCGACCCGCAGCCGACCGCCGCGCACCGGGGTGCTGGAAAGCACGCTAGGCGTATCCACGGGGCTGTCGCAGCCACTGAGCAGACTGCTGCCCAGCAGCAAACCGCCGCCGACCACCAGACTGTTGCCGAGAAACACCCGGCGGGGAAAATCCTGATTCATGACGCGCTTCCTTATGCCTGCTCGGTGGTGCGCGGTGCTGTCCGGCGGCTGACGCCCAGGCGCGGCACGTCGAAGCCGTGGTCCAGGTCCAGCAGCGGGAACAGCAGGTCAGCCACTCGATGGGCTTCGTCGATCAGCGGGAAACCCGAGAGGATGAAGGCCGAGGTGCCCTGGGCCTCGTACTCGCGAATCCGTTCGGCCACTTGCTCGGCGCTGCCCACCAGGTAGGTGCCGGCGGCCGGGCCGAGGATGTTGAAACCGAACAGGCTGGGGCCGAGCCAGACGTTGGGGTAGATCTCCAGGTCCCGGGCCTTGGGCAGGCGTCCGGCGCGCAGGGTATCCAGGTTGCGTTGGGTTTGTGGGTCGTCGCTGTGGAAGCTGTCGAAGGTTTCACCGGCCGGCAACTGGCGCTCGACCGCGTTGCGCGCGGTCTGCAACGAAGTGCGTTGCAGCAGCTTCTCGGCGTGGGCCCAGGCCTCCTCCTCGGTTTCGCGGACGATGATCTGCAGGCGGGTGCCGAAGGTCAGTTCGCGGCCGATCTTCGCCGCTTCGGCGGCCACCTTGCGGAACTTGTCGCCGAGTTTTGGCGGGGTGTTGGCAAAGCTCAGGTAGACGTCGAGCAACTGCACTGAGTGAGCCACGCCGGGACCGGATGTCCCGGCGCCCCACAACGCAATACCGGGCTTTTGCCGGGGTGGATGCCAGCCGCCCAATGGATGGTTGGCGGCGCCCACAGCGCGGGGCGCAAGCTTGACGTATTGGCCGTTGTAGCCGCTGGTATCGCCGGCGTAGAAACCCTGGAAGGCGCGCCAGTATTCCAGGCTGAAGTCATAACGCTGATCGTGCGGGTAATGCACGCCGAGGGTGGCTAGGCCAGCGTCGTTGCCGTTGACTACGTTGAACAGCAAGCGACCATTGGAGAACTGGTCGAAGGTCAGTGCCCACTTGGCCAATACCGCCGGCGACAGCTCGCCCGGGTGCTGCGCCACGAGGAAGCGCAAGCGCTGGGTCGCATCGATCAGGGCGGCGGACACCGCCAGGCTTTCGTTGGGACTGGAGCCCAGCAACGCGCCGTAGTAACCCAGGCGATCGCTGGCCACGGCCAATTGCTTGAGGTGCTCGAAATCAGTCTGCCAGCGGCCCTCGGGCTCCCACGGATAAGGGCCGTCGGGGGTGGTGAGGTACCAGAGAATCTTGACTGCCATGGGTGTGTTCCTTTCGATGAGGTAGGAGCAAGGCTTGCCCGCGATGGCGCCCGTGAGCCCGGCATCGCGGGCACGCCAGCGCAGACAGGGGTGAGGGGTAATCAGCGGCTCAGCTACGCCGATCAATCGCCGGCACCAGTCCCAGTTCCGTGGCCTGGTCATACAGTCCGCTCATCTTCCATTGCTGGGTCAGTACGCCCGGGCCGTAGGCACGCGATCCGCCCAGGGCGTCGGCGAGCAACTGCAGTTGTGCGCCCTCCTCCAGCAACAGAATGAACTCGGCGGTGGCGCGCAGCCCCTGCTTGCCCCACACGGTGGAACCGCCGTTGGCTTCGAGGATCGCCAGGTTGAAGGGGTTCTCGGCGATCTTGTCGAGGATAAAATCCACTTCCGGCTGACGCCGGTCGATGTACACCGGCAGCTCGCGCGCCAGCTGATAGCGCTGCACCGGCACGTAATGGAACGGCAGCGTGCGGTGGGTCTGGGCCCAGGCACCGAGGTACGGCGAATGCACGTGGGACACGGTGGTGACATCGGGGTGGGTCTGGAACAACTTGGTGTAGCGACCCAGGCCACCCTTGCCCTTGCCGTAGATCACCTTGCCGGCGAAGTCGGTGACGGTGGCCTGCAGCGGTTGGCGGTAGTTCCACGGCCCGCCGTAGTTGACCGAGACCAGCAATTCCTCGCCCGGCACCCGCTCGATGAAGCCGACGGTACCGTTGGCGGTGATGGTGTTGGTTTCACGGAACACACTGAAGGCTTGTTCGGCCTCCAGCAGCACCTTGTCGATGAAAGCTTGCAGTTGTTCGCTGATCAGTTGTTCGTGGATGAGCACAGTCATGGCAGTTCTCCGGGTTCAGGCGCGGCGCTTGGCCAACAGTTCATGGGCGGCTTGCAAGGGGCGCGGGTCAACCCAGTCGGCGATGTCGAAATCGCCTTCGAGGAAGCCGTGCAGGTACAGGAAGTTTTTCTGGATCTGCAGGAACTCCAGGCGTTGTGCCGACAGGTCCGGGGCCAGGGTGGTATGGAAATCGCCACGATAGGCTTCGGCCACACCAGCGCTGCCGGCACGGGTCTCCTCTTCGAGAATGGCGTGCAGGGCTTCGCGGTTGTCAGCGGCCCAATCAGCCGCACTCAGGGTTTGCGCGAGGAACCGCACCACCAGCTCGAAATGGTTGTCCAGCAGGCTCTGGTGCACGGTGATCGGCCGTGGCGTGCCGTTGTTGATGCGGTAGCGCGGATCAGTGATCTGGTCCAGGTCAATCCCCACTACGAGCCCCAGCCGGCGCGCGGCGTCGGCTGCGGAAGCGCCCTTGACGTAGACCGCATCGACCTCGCCGCGCACCAGGTAATCCAGGCCCGACCACAGGCGTTGCAAACCTTCCTGCGGGTTGGCCGCCTGCTCCTGGTCCTGCAGTGCCACTTCCACCAGCTCGACGTCGTCAAAGCCCAGGCCAGCCAGGCTCAACGCGCCTTTGTAGCCGTGCAGGCTCATGGCCCGGGCGATGCTGCCGGGACGACTGTCGCCCCAGGCCGGCAAGGCCAGGCGCTTGCCCTTGAGGTCTTGCGCACTGCGGATACCGGAGTCCGGGCGAACCAGAATGGTCTGCCACTCCTCGATCCAGGTCAGGCCGATCAGCCGGCTCGGCGCCCCAGCGGCACGCGCCGCCAGTGCCGGAACGTTACCGCCTTCGCGAAACAGCCCCGGCAGTTGGTGATCGTAGTGATGTCGGCCCAGTTGCCGGGCCTCCTGCAAGGTCGAGACCGGCAGGCCGTCGGCGGCAAACTCTGCGCTGAGCCAGCCGAGTTTGTAGGCGATGCCCGAGGCGGTCGGCACCGGGCAGCGGGTGAACCAGATCTGCGCCAGCTCGGTCTCGGCAAGCGGGCTGGGGTGTTGGGCAGCAAGCGTCATGGGCAGCTCCATCGGGTTTTGCGAGTCAGTTGCCAAGGCCAGTGCAGCGTCCGTGCCAAGAGCGCCAAGCCCCGGTTTACCTGGGCTGGCGCCGCGCAGCGGGTTAACCACGGGGTTTGATTGCTGGCCTGTCAGCAGCATTGCGCGACCACTGCTGCTGGCTGCGCAGTCGCCTTCCGTGCACTGCTGCCCCAGCAACACCCCCGCGACCAAAGCCACGCCGGGCAAGGGTTTGCCGACCTTGGCGCACAACTTGCTCAAGGCAGTTCCAGCGCCTATCAACCACGCCCCCTCCTGCAGGAGCTGGCAATCCATTAGCCGAGGAATCGCTATGAGCAAGATCGAACCCCTACCCCACACGCTGGCCCCCGTACGCCAGTTGACCAGCGAGGCCGAGGCCATTGCCGTGGCCCGGGAGATTGCCCGGGAAATCGCCGCGATCGCAGCCGACGCCAGCCAGAACGGCCAGTTGCCCCGGCGCCAGGCGCAGTTGCTGTCGGACAGCGGCCTCACCGCCATCGGCGTGCCCAAGGCCTTTGGCGGGCTGGGCGCATCGGTGCAGACCATCGTCGAAAGCGTGCGCCTGATTTCCGTGGCCGATGGCGGGGTCGGCCAGTTACTGCAGATTCACAACGTAATGCTGCGGGGGATTTTCACCGGTTACCCGGACGCCGTGCGCGACCGCCTGGTCAGCGACGTGTTGGCCGGCAAGCGCTTTGGCAATGCCCTGGCGGAGGTCGGTGGCAAGAACAAATTTGCCCTCAAGACCCGGGTCGAGCGCCGTGCGGACGGCAAGCTGATCCTCAATGGCAGCAAGTTCTACTCCACCGGCTCCTACCTCGCCGAGTGGATCTCCCTGACGGCAGCTTCCGACGATGGCGGTGCCGGGGTGCTGCTCAATCGCAACACCGAGGGCTTGACCCTGGTGGATGACTGGGAAGCCTTCGGCCAGAAAAACTCAGTCAGCGGCACGGTGATTTTCGACAACATCGAGCTCGACGAACGCTTCGTGTCCCAGCGCAAAGGACCGATGAAGCGCACCGGCCTGACCTTCCCGCAGATCCTCCACGCCGCCATCGACACCGGCATTGCCGCCGGCGCCCTGGCCGCTGCCGTGGACTACCTCAAGCACAATGCCCGGCCGTGGGTAGAAAGCGGCGTCGAACACGCCAATGAGGAACCGCACATCATCAAGCAGATCGGCGAGTACGCGGTGGCCCTGCGCGGCGCCGAAGCCCTGCTGCGCGAGGCCGCACAGGTGTTCGACCAGCACGAACTGGACCCGGACAATAAAGAGCTGCAGGACGAACTGATCCTCTCGGTGGCCACCGCCCGCGCCCATTCGGATCGAGCATCGCTGCAGATCTCCAGCGACATCTTCTCCCTGCTCGGCGCCAGTTCGTCCCTGAGCAAATGGAACCTCGACCGCTTCTGGCGCAACGCCCGGGTGCACACCACCCACGACCCGATCCGCTGGCGCCTGCACCACGTCGGCAACTATTACCTCAACGGCGTCGACCCGGGCGAATACACCGCGATCCTCAATGCCAAGGAACAACAGGGCGCGACCCGCCGCTAAATCTCCCCCCACTCCATACCCGTAGGAGCAAGGCTTGCCCGCGATGGCGTGCTGGTGATCGCCATCGCGGGCAGCCTTGCTCCCACAAGCCCCGTGACGCTAATGAGCTCTCCATGATCGAAAAACACCCCCTTCTGCGCTGCCTGGCGATCTACCGGGAAATGCCCTGGCGCTTCGCCCTGGTGGCGGCGCTCTACGTTGCAATCAACCTCGGCCTGGTCTGGCAGCAGTGGCTGATCGGCCATGCGGTGAACGACGTCAGCGCCGGCCGCGCGGTGGTCCACCAGGCCGATGGCAGCCTGGACGCCAGCCTCGGCTGGTACTGGCTGTGGTTGATGCTGGCCGTGGCCCTGGGTCGTGGCGTCTTGCAGTACGCCGCCAGCGTGCTGTCGCTGGTGCTCAGCCAGGAACTGCTGACGCGCCTGCGCGAGCGCATCCTGCAGCAGGTCCAGGACCTGCACTTGGGCTACCACTGGCAGCACGGCATGGGCGAGATGATCACCCGCACCACCCGCGATGCCGACAAGGTTCGCGACGCGCTCATCAGCTTCTGGCGCCAGGTGGTGGAAACCCCGCTGGTGGTGCTGGCCACGGTCGGCCTGTTGAGCTGGTACAACCCGCTGCTGGGGCTGGTGCCGCTGTTGCTGACGGTCCTCGGACTGTGGATTTTCGTGCGCCAGACCGAGCGCCTGGTCAGCCTCGACCGGGCCGTTGGCGCCGCCTACGACCGGGTCAACCAGGACTTGAGCGAGGGCATCGGTGGTGTGCGGGTGATCAAGTCGTTCGGCCTCGAACACCGCCGCACCCAGCGCTTCGCCACACAGGTGGCGCTGTTCGCCGAACACGCACGCCTGGCCCTGGCCTACTCCAGCTCGCGGATTCCCCTGCCCCAGGCCGTGGTCGCCCTGGGGCATGTATGGATCCTGGTGTATGGCGCCCACCTGGTGGCCAACGCGCAGCTGGGGATCGGCGAGCTGGTGACCTCGCTGCTGATCGCCACCACCCTGGTGTTTCGGATCGAAGGCATCGGTCGAGTGATGCAGACCTTCGCCGACGCCCGCTCCAGCGCCGAGCGCATCTGGCAGCTGCTGGATGAGCCAGCGGCGATCCGCAGCGGCCCGGCCAGCCTGCCCGAAACGCCCCTGGGGCTGAAACTGGAGCACGTCAGCGTCAGCCCGCCCGGCGGTGGCCAGGCCATTCTGCGCGACTGCTCGCTGACCCTGCAGCCAGGGGAAATCGTCGCCCTGGTGGGCGCGACAGGCACCGGCAAAAGCCTGCTGGCCAGCCTGTTGCCGCGTCTCAGTGAGGTCACGAGCGGACGTCTGCTGCTGGGCTCGGACGCCGCCGGCTGGCAGGACATTCGGCAACTGGATCTCAATCAACTGCGCCGACGAGTACACGTGGTGCCCCAGGAGAGCTTTCTGTTTTCCGACACTCTGGCCGCCAACCTGCGCCTGTGCGCGCCGACGGCCAGTGAACAACAGTTGCGCCAGGGCTTGCGCCTGGCTGCCGCCGAAGACGTACTCGAACGCCTGCCCCATGGCCTGGCCACGCCCCTGGGTGATCGCGGCGTGACGCTCTCCGGCGGCCAGCGCCAGCGTCTGTGCCTGGCCCGCGCCCTGCTCGACGAGCCCGACATCCTGTGCCTGGACGACGCCACCAGCGCCCTCGATGCCATCAGCGAACGCCAGGTCCTGGACAACATTCGCCAACTGCGTCGCGACCAGGGCCGGGCCACCAGCGTGTTGGTGATCTCCAGCAAGCTCTCGACCATCCTCCTCGCCGACCGCGTGCTGATGCTCCAGGACGGCCGGATCGTCGCCAGCGGCCAGCACTGCGAACTGCTGCAAACCCACCCCGACTACCGCGACCTGCTAGGGATCGACCATGGCTAATCCAATCGCCGGCACAGCCTTGAGCGATATTGAAATTGAAGAAGCACTGGCAAAAAAGGCTCTCGACCGCAGCATGTTGACGCGCCTGCTGCCGCTGCTCAAACCGATACGCGGGTCGATCGCCGCGGTGATCGGCATCGAGCTGCTGCTGGTGTTCACCGTGTTCCTGCGGCCCTGGTTCGTGCGCGAACTGCTGGATCGTGGGCTGATACAGCAGCAGGATCACTGGTTGCTCGATGAGCGCCTGGTGCTGTGGCTGGGTCTCGGCCTGGCGGCGAGCTGGCTTGGTCGGTTCCTGCTGGCCGGGGTCTCGCAGTTCGTCGCCGGCGGCGCGGCGATCCGTGTACTCAATGACCTGCGAGTGCGGGTATTCGCCCACGTGCAGAGCCTGAGTGTCAGCTACTTCGATCGGACCAAGGCCGGGCGCATCATTTCCCGCGCCGACCGCGATGTCGACAGCCTCGAACCGCTGCTGATCCAGGGCCCGCCGGAGCTGCTGGGCGCACTGCTGCGCTGCGGGCTGGCGGCCGTGATGCTGTGGCGGATCGACCCGCGTTTCTTCCTCAGCCTGGTCGCCACCGTGCCGTTGCTGGTGCTGGCGACCTGGAGCTTCAAGCGCATCTCCCAACGCAACTGGGCCAAGGTCGCGGAGAACCGCAGCCGCTTCACCGCACACCTGGTGGAAAGCGTCAGCGGCGCGCGGATGTTGCAACAGTGCGCGCAACAGACTCCGAACCTGCGGCGCTACCGTGGTCTGCTCGAGGACTTCAACCAGGCACTGATCCGCGGCAGCCTGCGCTCCAGCTGGTTCGCGCCGTTCACCGCGCTGCTCAGTTCCGCCGGCATGGCGCTGCTGTTGCTGGTGGGGGCCTACGGCCTGGCACAAGCGGATGTCAGTGTGGGCCAGATCGCTGAAAGCCTGTTCTACGTGTTCCTGTTTCTTGGGCCTTTGCAGGAACTGTCGGACCTGTTCGAGCGCTACGCCACCGGTTCGGCGTCGGCGCAGCGGATCTTCCTATTGCTCGACACCCGCCCGCAGATCACCGACAGCCCCACCCCACGCCTCCTGGACCGGGCACGGGGCGACGTGAGCTTCGAGCAGGTGAGTTTTGCCTACGACCCCCACAGCCCGACGCCGGTGATCGATCAGCTGGATTTGCAGATTCGCGCGGGGGAAGTGCTGGCGATCGTCGGCCCTTCAGGCCATGGCAAGAGCACCCTGGTGCAGTTGTTGACGCGCTTCTACGAGGTGCAGGCGGGGGCGGTGCGACTCGACGGCATCGACGTGCGCGAACTGACCCAGCAAGCGCTGCGCCGCAACGTTGGCGTGGTGCTGCAGGACAACGTGCTGTTCAGCGGCACCATCCTCGACAACCTGCGCCTGGCCGCTCCCGACGCCAGTGATGCAACACTGATCGCCGCGGCCCGCGAGCTGGGGGCCGACGAGGTGCTGGAGCGCCTGCCTCACCAGTACCACAGCGAAGTCGGGCCTTTGGGCGGGCACCTGAGCCATGGCCAGCGGCAACTGGTGTGCCTGGTGCGGGCCTACCTCGCCGACCCGGCGGTGCTGGTGCTGGACGAGGCCACCTCGGCGGTCGACATCCATACCGAGCGGCGTATTCAGCGGGCATTCCGGCGCCTGTGCGAAGGCCGTACGGCGATCATCATCGCTCACCGCCTGGCGACCATTCGCGACGCCGACCGGATCGCGGTGATTCAACGCGGCTGCCTGGTCGAACAAGGCCCGCACCGCCAGTTGATTGCCCAGGGCGGGGCCTATGCGGCGCTGTACCAGACCTATTTGCGCAGTGCTTCCCTCGAGGAGATTGGCCAGCCGGCCTGAATTGATTGGGGGAGCTAGCGCCCGCTTGCGGCCTGCTAGCGATGGGGCCAGAACATTCAACATCGATGGTGCCTGACCCACCGCTATCGCTGGCAAGCCAGCTCCCACAAGGTTGAGTGGGTGTACCCAAAATCTGCGAACACCCAGAACCACTGTGGGAGCGGGCTTGCCCGCGATGGGGCCGGTCCATTCAACATCGATGGTGCCTGACCCACCGCTATCGCTGGCAAGCCAGCTCCCACAAGGTTGAGTGGGTGTACCCAGAATCTGCGAACACCCAGAACCACTGTGGGAGCGGGCTTGCCCGCGATGGGGCCGGTCCATTCAACATCGATGGTGCTTGACACACCGCTATCGCTGGCAAGCCGCAAGCGGGCGCCAGCTCCCACAGGTTGAGTGGGTATACCCAGAATCTGCGAACACCCAGAACCACTGTAGGAGCGGGCTTGCCCGCGATGGGGCCGGTCCATTCAACATCGATGGCGCTTGACACACCGCTATCGCTGGCAAGCCGCAAGCGGGTGCCAGCTCCCACAAGTTGAGCGGGCGCATGCCAAATCTGCAGGCAACGCCAGTCGCCGCACGCTCGGGCTGTTGCCGCTTCAACAACCACTGCTGACGGGCTGCTGCTACAGACGCAGCCCTGGCGCAACTGTCCGCACCTTCAGCGCCCAATCCCCAGCCCCTGCGGCCCGCAAGCCGTTCCAGGCGCCATGGCATGTCCGTTGCAATCATCCCTGCAAGGCGTCCTCGCACGCGTTACTGAATCAGGAGCACCCATGAGCACTGAATTTTTCTGGCGTCTGCCGCTGGGCACCGACGGGCCGCAGTTGAGCACCGACAAACACAATCGCGGCACCTCCCACCACCGCCCTGGCAACATCGCGCCCGGGCGCTTGCCCAATGGCGAGCCGGACGACTTCACCTACATCGACTACATCGCCCAGGTGGCCAAGGCCGCGGAGCTGGCCGGGTTTGAAGGCGCGCTGCTACCCACCGGGCCCGAGCCCTGGATCGCCGCGGCGGCGCTGGCCCGGGAAACCCGGCGCATCAAGTTCCTGATCGCCTTCCAGGCCACCTGGACCCTGCCGGCCTACGCCGCGCAACAGGCGGCCATCCTGCAAAACCTCAGCCGTGGCCGCCTGGAGTGGAACATCATCACCGGCGGCAACCCGGCCAGCCAACGCGCCAACGGTGACTTCCTCGAACACGACCTGCGCTACAAGCGCACCGGCGAGTTCCTCGACATCATCCAGGGCCTGTGGCAGAACGAGCGGTTCTCCTACGACGGCGATATCTATCAACTGGAGAACGGCGCCCTGCCCCACGGCCTGCATCAGGAACGCAAGCCCGGCGTGTACTTCTCCGGTTTCTCCGACGCCGCGCTGGACGTCGCCGCCAAGCACGCCGACGTCTACCTGAACTGGGCCGAGCCGATCGACAAGCTCAAGCCGCACATCGAACGAGTGCGTGAGCTGGCCGACAAACAGGGGCGTAGCGTGCGCTTCGGGCTGCGGGTCGACCTGTTCGCCCGGGAAACCGAAGAACAGGCCTGGGCCGACCTGCGCCGCCAGTTCGACAAGCTCGAAGGCCAGAGCAGCGTGGTCGCCAAGGGCTTCACCAGCGGCTCGGACTCGGTCGGTGGCGCACGGCAGACCGCCTACCACCAGAATGTCGATCGCTTCGACGACCTGATCATCGGCCCCAACCTGTGGGCCGGTTTCGCCAAGGCCAAGCCAGGGCCGACCGTGGGCCTGGTGGGCAGCCACCAGAACATCGCCGAACGCCTGGTGGAATACCGCGATGCCGGTTTCTCGACCTTCATCCTCGCCGGCAACCCGCACCTCGAAGAGGCCTTGCGCATCGGCCAGGAAGTCCTGCCGCTGGTGCACCAGCGCCCCGCTGCCAGCCCGGCAACCGCACTCAAAGCCAGCGCCTGAGCGCTGAGGGAGACGACTTGATGAGCCATCCACTCGATACGCTCTGGTACACCCGCTGCCCGGTCCCCACGGGGTTGGGGATCGCCGTGCAAAAAGGCTGGTTGCAGGACACCGTAGGCGCCCTCGGCACCCGGGTGCAATCGCTGCGCGAGTCCACGGACAAGGCGGTGCGCGAGTCGCACTTCGATCACAGCTTGCAGAATTCGGTGCGCCACGGCGGCAACATCCCAGCGATCTGGGCCCGCGCCCAGGGTCGCGAGACCCGGGTGATCGGCCTGTCGTGGGCCGACGAAGTGCAACTGATCCTGACCCTTCCTGACAGCGGCATAAAAACCGTCAAGGACCTCAAGGGCCGCAGCTTCGGCCTGCCGGACTGGGCCGGCGCGCAGATCGATTTCACCCGGGCCCAGGCCCTGCGTGGCCTGGAGAACGCCCTCAAGCTCGAAGGCCTGCAGGTCGGCGACGTGCGACTGGTGAACTTTGTGTATGGCGGTACCTTCAGCGACCCGCAGGTGCATACCGTCAATGGCACGCCGGTAGCGACGCAACGGGTCGAGGGGCGCAACCTGGAACTGATCGGCCTGCTGCGCGGCGAAGTCGACGCGATTTTCCTCAAGGGTGCCAGCGCCGCCCAGTACGCCCACGACTTTGGCCTGCACACGGTGATCGACACGGGGGCCCACCCCGACCCGCTGATCCGCAGCAACAACGGCACGCCACGCACCCTGGCGGTCGACCTGCACCTGCTGGAGCAGCATTTTGACGTGGCCAGCGGCATTCTCGACGCGGTGCTGCGGGCCGAACAGTGGGCTCATACCCACCCGGATGAAACCCGCCGCTACCTGGCGCGGGAAACCAACAGCAGCGAGTACTGGGTCAGCGCCGCCTACGGCGACAACGCCCACCAGCGCCTGCACACCGCACTCGACGAACAGGCCATCGACGCCCTGCAGGACTTCACTCACTTCCTGCACCGCTGGCGCTTTATCCCGAACAGTTTTGACGTGCGCCAATGGATCGACCCGCGTCCGCTACAAGCCCTGCAGACCGCCCTCGCCGGCTAACCCCAACCGCACGATCACCCTAGCGCGGCGGGGTGATCGGTTTCATGGACTCGAACGAAGATCCCTTTATGAGCAAACCACTCGATACCCTCTGGTACACCCACAGCCCGGTGCCCACCGGGCTTGGCATTGCGGTGCAATCCGGGCGCCTGGCCGAGGCTTTCCAGCCGTTCGGCACCAATATCCAGTCATTGCGTGAGTCCAGCGAACGGGAAGTTCGCGAGGCCCACTATGACCATCACCTGAAAAACTCGGTGCGTCACGGCGGCAATATCCCGGCTATCTGGGCCTACGCCAGTGGAGTGCAGACCCGGGTCCTGGGATTGTCCTGGAGCGATGAGGTGCAACTGATCCTGACCACCGCCGAAAGCGGGGTGAAGAGCATTCGCGACCTGAAGAACCGCCGCTTCGGCGTACCGAAATGGGCCAACGTGCAGATCGACTTCACCCGCGCCCAAGCGTTGCGCGGGCTGGAGAACGCACTCAAGTTGGAGGGCCTGAATGTCAGCGATGTCGAGCTGGTGGACTACCCCTACGGCGGCACCTACAGCGACGATCAGAAGCAACATGTGTATGGCTCGGAAGTCAGCCTCGGCACCAGCCGCTTCAGCCAGCGCAATAACGAGCTGATCGGCCTGCTGCGCGGCGACATCGACGCGATTTTCCTCAAGGGCGCCCACGCCGTACACCTGGCCAACGAATTCGGCCTGCAGGTGGTGGTCGATACTGGCTCGCACCCCGACCCACTGATTCGCTCCAACAACGGCACGCCGCGCACCCTGACCGTCGACACCCACCTACTGCACGAACACTTCGATGCCAGTGTGAAAATCGTCGACACCGTGCTGCGCACCGAGCAATGGGCGTGGGCCAACCCGGATGAAACCCGGCGCTTTCTCGCCCGCGAGCTGAACACCAGCGAGTACTGGGTGGCCGCCGCCTATGGCGAAGACGCACACCGGCGTTTGCGCACCACCCTGGACAGCCGCTCGATTACCGCCCTGCAGGATTTCACCGATTTCCTGCACCGTTGGGACTTCATTCCACGACGGTTCGATGTACGCGAGTGGATCGACTTCAGCGTGCTGGAAACGGTGATCGGCTCGACTTCGAGAGTGGCGGTCTGATGACCCTGTAGCAACACAACGGTTGGCAGTTGTGTTGCTCCAGCAGCAGCCTCACAGCAACCCATGCTGAATAATCGACAGGGGATTTCCCGGTAACTTTTACCCGAACTTTTCGAGGCTTTAACATCAAATAAAATACTAATTTTATCCTTTATTAATCAGCCACTTAGCAAAAGTAAGCAACCACCAGCACAGCCCTCAAAGCTATTGGCACGATCTCTGCTCTACCCCTGTTAGTGAAACTTTATCGGGGGAGTACCAACATGCATAAGCTTAATCCAATCACCAAGAGTATCTGGCTCACCTTGCTGCTGGCCGGGGGGGCCGTCAGCGAGGGATTGCTGGCAGCCGAGACAACAGAAAGCGACGCCGGCAAGACCAGCACCGAGCCGGCGCTGAAAACCGTGACCGTCACCGCCCAGCACAAGGAAGAAACCCTGCAGGAGATCCCGGTGGCGGTGTCGGCGATCCAGGGCACCAGCATCACGGCCGACGGTGTGCGGTCGATGGGCGACATCACCACCTTCGTGCCCAACGCCTCGGCGAAGAACCCCGACGGCGACGGCCGTCCGCGCTGGTACATCCGCGGCCTGGGCACTGGCGATACCGGCGCTGCCACCGTGTACCCGGTGGGGATCTACTCCGACGACGTCTACCTCAACGCACCCATTGCCGGTGGCGGCCCGCTGTATGACCTGGAGCGCATCGAGATTCTGCGCGGGCCCCAGGGCACCCTGTACGGCAAGAACACCACGGCGGGCGCGGTGAACATCATCTCGCAAAAACCGAGCCTCGATGCCCAGACCAACGGCTACGGCACGCTAGGTGTCGGCAGCAAGGATGAACGCATCGTCAGCGGCGCCCTGGGCGGTGTGCTGGTGGACGAAAAACTCGCCGCGCGGGTGGCGCTGTACTCCGAGGAGCGCGACGGGTTCGCCGAGAACCTCACCGACGGCCACACCTACGGCGACGTCAACAAGAAAGCCGTGCGCGTGCAGTTCCTTGCCCAGTTGAACCCTGACCTCGAAGCCCTGCTCAAGGTCCACGCCCGCCAGCACAATGGCGACGGCAGCAACGGCTCGCTGCCGGTGGGACGTTACTACAACGTCGGCTACCAGCGCCCGAACGGCCGCGACATCGAACTCAACGTCAATGAAGATGCCAAGCTCGACCATGACGGCACCTCGCTGACCTTCAACTGGAACCTGGGCGACTACACCCTGACCTCGATCACCGCCTACGACTACATCCGCGGCCAGTCCACCAGCGATGCCGACTACACGCCATACGAAGTCAACGGCGCCGCCACGGCCGACAACAAATACAGCCAGTACTCCCAGGAACTGCGCCTGGCCTCGCCCCAGCAGGAAACCCTGCGCTGGCTGGCCGGCGCCCACTACTTCCACGAGACCCTCGACAGCTCTGCCACGCGCTTTATTACCCCGGGCCCGACGCCCAATGGCAGTGGCTCCAACCAGATCGGCGGGGTCACTGACCTGCGTGACCTCAACTACGACCACAAGACCGACAGCTACGCGCTGTTCGGCAACCTGACCTATGACTTCACCGACAATTTCACTGTCACCGGCGGTCTGCGCTACACCCAGGAAAAGAAAGACATCGACCTGGACCTGACCCAACTGACCCGCGCCAGCGCCAACGGCCCGCTGATTCCACTGAGCGGCGTCGGCACCAACGGCAACCGCCAGGAAGCCAATACCTGGGAAGCCTGGACCTACGACCTGACCCCGGAGTACCGGATCAACGACAACCTGCGGGTGTTCTTCCGCTACGCCCACGGCTTCCGTTCCGGCGGCTTCAACACCGGCTTGTCGACCAGCCTGGCGCAGTTGACCACGGTCGATCCGGAACAACTCGACGCCTATGAAATCGGCCTCAAATCCGAGTGGTTCGACCGTCGCCTGACGGCCAACGCGAACATTTTCTACTACGACTACTCGGATATTCAGGTCAACCTGCTGACGGTCAACAACGGCGTGCTGACCACCGCCCTGACCAACGGCGCCGCGGGCAAGGTCAAGGGTGCCGAGCTGGAACTCGAAGGCCAGCCCACCGAGTACCTGCACCTGCGCGCGGCGATCTCGTTCCTCGACACCGAGTACACCGACTTCAAGAACACCAACCCCAATACGGGTGCGGTCACCGGCGACTACAGCGGCAACAGCTTCGTGCGCTCGCCGCGCAACGTAGTCTCGCTGGGCGGCGACTACACCTTCCCACTGGAGATCGGCGGCAAGCTGGTGGCCGGTGGCGACGTGAGTTTCCGCGACAAGGAATACTTCCTCGCCGACCGCCAGAGCAGCGCCGACAAGACCCTGAGCCAGGCGCACTACACCTTGGCCAACAGCCGCCTGACCTGGTTCAGCCCGGATGAAAAACTCAGCGTCACCGGCTTCGTCAACAACCTCACCGACCGCCGCTACCAAGTCCACGGACGGCCCAACGGCACCCTCGGCCAATACGTGATCACCTACGGCGACCCCCGCACGGTGGGCCTGAGCGTCACCAGCCGGTTCTGACCCACCACCTGTAGGAGCGGGTGCTCGCTTGCGGCTTGCTCGCGAAAAACGTCAACAGTGACGCGTGCATTCAGTATGCACGCGGCGCCTGCGAGTTCTTCGCGAGCAAGCTCGCTCCTACCGGTTGATCCTCTTGCCCTAGAAAGGAATCCGCCCATGTTCCACCACAACCCGTTGGCCAGCGCCGTGGCGCTGGTCATTGGCAGCCTTGCCCTGCCTGTCATGTCCGCCGAAACCCACCCGGCCCCGACCGGTGCCAGCAACGATCACCTGGACACCGTGGTCGTACTCGGCACCCGCCGCAGCGACGTCACCGCCCTGCAAAGCGCCGCCCCGGTGGACGTGCTGTCCAGCGAGCAACTACAGGACACCGGCGCCAGCGACCTGTCCGGTGCACTGACGGCACTGTCGCCGTCCTTCAGTTACCCGCAATCGCCCCAGGGCGCGTTCTCCGGCTCCATTGCCCAGGGCGCATCGTTGCGCGGGCTGGCCTCCGACCAGGTGCTGGTGCTGGTCAACGGCAAACGCCGGCACACCAGCGCCAACGTCACCCGCCAGGGCCTGGTCAACGGCCGGGGGGCGGCGGCGGTCGACCTCAGCCTGATTCCGTTGGGTGCGATCCAGCGCGTGGAGATCCTGCGTGACGGCGCGGCGGCCCAGTACGGCTCCGACGCCATCGCCGGGGTGATCAACATCGTGCTCAAGGAGAAGGATGACGGCGGCAACCTCGGTTACCGCTTCGGTGGCTACGACAAGGGTGACGGCATCCAGCGCAAACTCGGTGGCTGGAAAGGTTTCACCCTGCCCAACGACGGCTTCCTGACCCTGAGTTTCGACGCCGGCAGCCAGGACCCGGCCAGCGACACCAACCCAGACAACCGGATCTTTTACCCCGGTTCCACCAGCATCAACACCGCCAAGGAACAGAACAACCGCTACCGCACTTGGCGCTGGGGCTCGGGCAACGTCTCGGACCAGTACAACCTGGTCGCCAACAGCGAGATCGGGGTCGGCGAAGGCTTGACCGCCTACGGCTTCGCCACCTACTCGCACAAGAACACCGATGCCGAGGGCTTCTTCGACCCGCCCACGACCTTGCGCAACAATTACGGGAGCAACGCTTTGCAGCGCTTCCCCGATGGTCGCTTGCCGGTCACCCGCTACTCTCTGGAAGACTATGCCGTGACCGGTGGCCTGCGCCTGGACGACGAGCAACTGGGCAAGTTCGACCTGGCACTGAATTACGGCGACAACCGCCTCACCTCCGACGACCGCAATGCGATCAACCCGAGCTGGGGCGCCGGCAGTCCGCAGAACATCTACACCGGCAAGCGCCAGGTCGACCAGACCAACGCCACCCTGGACTGGGTGCGCGACTTTCCCACCGACCTGCTGTTCAAGCCCCTGACCCTGTCGGCGGGCCTGGCCTGGCGCCAGGAGAACTACGAGCTGAGCGCCGGGGAAGCGGCCGGTTGGCAGAACGGGCCGTTGTTCAACACCGTCGACCCCTTCACCAGCCGGCGGATTCCCGGGTATTACTCGGGCATCACCCAGGTCGACGCGGCGTCCCTGGACCGCCGGGTACTGGGTGCCTATGTCGATGTCGAAGCCCAGCTCACCGAGCAATTCCAGGCCGGGGTGGCGCTGCGCAGCGAGCACTATTCGGACTTTGGCGACACCACCAACGGCAAGTTGTCGCTGCGTTACGACTTCACCCCAGAGATCGCCGCGCGGGCCACCGCCAGCACCGGTTACCGCGCACCGTCGCTGGTGCAGAGCGGCCTGTCCTCGTTCAGCGTACAGGTGGTCGAACAGCCGCCGGGCAGCGGTAACTATGTCGAGGTCCAGCAACGCACCCTGCGCGCCAACAGCCCGGAAGCGGCGCTGCTGGGCGGTACCTCGCTGAAACCGGAAGAGTCCACCAACTACTCCCTGGGCCTGGTATGGCGGCCGTTGCCCAACGCGTCGGTGACCATCGATGCGTACCGGATCAACATCGACAACCGCATCACCCTCTCCGACCAGTTACCGGCCTCGGTGGTGTCGCCGATCTTCGCCGGTACCCCGTACGCCAATATCCAGAGCGCAGCGTTCTACACCAACGTGGCCGACACTCGCACCGACGGCATCGAGCTGACCGGCAACTATCAGTTCGACCTGGCGCAATGGGGCCGGCTGAACCTGAGCAGCGGTTTCAGCAAGAACCATACGGACATTACCCAGCTGCGGGACGTTGGCAACATCAAGGGTGAGCAAATTGTCGGCCGGGCGACCCAGGGCCTGATCGAGGAAGGCACTCCCGAGAACAAGCTAGTGCTCAGCGCCAACTGGCTGTACGCCAACTGGGGCGTGACCATTGCCCAGCGCCGCTACGGCGAATGGAAGAGCTTGAACGCGAGCAACCCGGACCTGGACCAGACCTACAGCTCGCAGTGGGTCACCGACCTCGACCTGTCGTACACCTTCGACAAGGCGCTGAAAGTCTCGGTGGGCGCGATCAACCTGTTCGACACCCACCCGGACGAGGCCGATGGTACGCAGCTGTACGGCGTGCCCAAGTACTCGATCACCAGCCCCGAAGGTGCCCAGGGCGCGTTCTACTACACCAGCGTCAGCTACGAGTTCTGACCGCCACTGCTGCCGGGGTGCTGCCCTGGCAGCAACGGGTGCGTCTGTAGGAGCAGGTGTCTGCTTGCGGCGCCCGATTGCGGTGCCGCTTGCGGATTGCGGCTTGTCCGCGATGGGCTCAAGAACAGTGCGTTCATCCTGGATGCGCGCGTTATCGTTGACGTCCATCGCGAGCAAGCCGCAAGCGGGCACCCGCTCCTACAGGTGGTGGCGGGGTTGCAACGAGGACATGGCACAGCTCTTGCGATAGCCCTCGGGTACTTCGCCGAAATAAGACCCGCCATGCGCCCACACTCCTTGCTGACCGCTCTCACCTGGCTTATCTCGCCCCTGGCCCTGCTGGTGCTCTGGGCCGGGGTGGCCGAGGCCGGGATTTTCCCACGCAACCTGCTGGTGCCTCCCGCCCAGGTGATGCAAGCCTTCGCCGAACTCTTGGCCAGCGGCGAGCTGCTGGAGCATCTGGGCAATAGCCTGTCCCGCCTGGGGCTGGGGTTTGCCATTGGCTCGCTGTGCGGCCTGGCCTTCGGGGTGTTGATGGCCCTGTCCAGGCAGGTCGAGATCTACTGCGCGCCGCTGTTCCACACCTTGCGGCAGATCCCCAGCATCGCCTTGATTCCGATGTTCGTGTTGCTGTTCGGCATCGATGAAACCTTCAAGATCATCATTGTCGCCAAGACCGCGTTCTTCCCGGTGGCCCTGGCCGCCAGCGAGGGGGTCAAGGCCATCCCGCGCAGCTATTTCGAAGTCGCCGACGTGTATCGCCTGCGTTGGCCGACCCTGGTCCGCGAGATCGCCCTGCCTGCCGCTGCGCCACCGATCATCACCGGCTTTCGCATCAGCCTGACCCGGGCCTGGGTGGTGCTGGTGGCCACCGAGTTGCTCGCCGCCGACAGCGGCCTGGGACAGATGATCGAGATGAGCCGGCAGATGCTGCGCATCGACGTGGTGATGGTCGGTGTGGTGGTCACCGGGGTGATCGGCTTTGCCCTGGACTTTTCCTTTCGCCAACTCGAACAGCGCCTGTTCCGCTGGCAAACCCGCTAGGAGCCCGCCATGCCCCCTTTACTCGGAAAATCCCGCAGCCTGTTGCTGCCGCTGCTACTGATCGGCGGCTGGGAATACCTGTCGCGCCAGGATGCCGCCGGGGCCTATGCCTTCGTGCCGCTGTCGACCATCGGCCAGGCCTTGCTCGAGCTGCTCGGCAATGGCGAGTTGCTGGTCAACCTGCTGGCCAGCCTGGCGCGCACCAGCACCGGCCTGGCCCTGGGTATCGTCTTTGGCGTCGCGCTGGGGGTGCTGATGGCGCTGTCGAGCGTGGCCAACCGATTGATCGGCCCGCTGTTTCATTCGATTCGCCAGGTGCCGATGCTCGGCTGGATCCCGCTGATTGCCATGTGGTTCGGCAACGGCGAGTTCTCCAAGGTGTTGATCGTCACGCTCGCGGCGTTCTACCCGATGGTGCTCAACACCTATCAAGGTTTCACGCACGTCGAGGGACGCTACCGCGAAGTCGGCCAGGTGCTGGTGCTCAGCCGCTGGCAACAGTTCTGCCATGTGCTGCTGCCAGCGGCGCTGCCGAGCCTGGCCACCGGCGTGCTGCACGCCCTGGCGTTTGCCTGGGTCACCGCCGTGGGCAGCGAACTGTTTTTGTCGTCCGGGGCCGGCCTGGGCAACCTGATGATGAACGCCGAAGCCGGCGCGCGCATGGAGATCATCGTCCTGAGCGTGCTGTGCATCGGTCTGTGCGGTTACCTGATGACCCTGCTGTTTACCCTTCTGAGTCGCCACCTGCTGCGCTGGCGCAACATTCGTTGAAAGGCCACCCCATGAACGCCATTGCCCATCACGCTCTGCCCCACAGCACCACTCTGCCCTGCGGCGCCCTGGAAGTCCGCGGCCTGAGCAAGGCCTATCGGATCGAAGGCCAACCGCTGCCCGTACTGGACAACATCAACCTCAAGGTCCGCCCTGGCGAATTCATCAGCATCGTCGGCGCCAGCGGCTGCGGCAAGTCGACCCTGCTGCGGCTGATCGTGGGCCTGGAGGGCGACTACCAGGGCGATATCCTGCTCGATGGCAAGCCCGTGGTCGGCACCAGCCTGGAACGCGGCATCGTGTTCCAGGACCACCGCCTGTTTCCCTGGATGACCCTGAGCAAGAACATCGCCCTGGCCCTGAAAAACCACCCACTGTCCCAGGCCGAAAAGGATCGCCTGGTGGCCGAGCACATCGCCCTGGTCAACCTCGAGGGATTCGAGAGCGCCTACCCGCACCAGCTGTCCGGTGGCATGGCCCAGCGAGCCGCCATCGCCCGCGCCCTGATCAACCGCCCCAAGGTGCTGCTGCTCGACGAACCCCTGGGCGCCCTCGACGCCCTGACCCGGGTCCGCCTGCAACACGAACTGCAGCGCATCTGGGTGCAGCAACGCTGCACGGTGATCATGGTCACCCACGACATCGAAGAGGCCCTGTACCTGGGCGACCGGGTGATCGTCATGGATGCCCACCCAGGGCGGATCAAGCACCAGATCCAGGTCAACCTGCCCCACCCCCGGGACCGGAGTTCGCCCGTATTGCAGGGCTACAAAGAGCAACTGCTGGAGGAATTGGTGGGGCATTGAGCGCGATATGCAATGTTTTGATCCTGGATTTGTGGGTATATCCAGCCATAGAGACAGGAACTGACAGACACTCATCCTTGCGCAGCCACCCGTGGGTACGGGCGCTGCGATCAATTGTTGGAGCTCGTGCTACAAACGCTTTTATCAAAGCGCCAATGGACCGGACGTGTCTACTGTCAGAGTTGACAGGTACTTGCTTCTCTAGCCGCCCGCAGACTTGCACGCTGCGGGACGGCCCCCAGCAGAAAATCAGCAAGTGCGACTAAAAATACTTGAGCCAAACCAAATCCCGGCGACGGCTCTTGAGCCTTGAAAACCAGCGCACCGGCAGGTACAGGGTCAACGCCAACAGCCCCGCCGCCAACCACACCGCCCACACGGAATCAAACCCGTAGTAGCTGCCCTGATTCAGGCCAAAACACGCCACTGCCAACAGGTAGGCGAACTTCAAGACGTACAGGTGCAACAGGTAAAAGAACATCGGTGCCGAGCCGAACACGCTCAACACCAGGATCCAGCGGCTGCCCTGGCGCCGTTCGAACCCGCGCAACAGCAGCAGGCCGAGGCTCAGGGTCAGGGTGATGAACAGCAGGGACGGCGGGTACTTGGTGATGTTGAAAAAGCTCATCAGCGTCTGCAGGGTACTCTCGCCCTGGACCCAAGGTTTGTCGCCGTAGCCGTTGAGCAAGCGCAACCCGACAAAACCCGCCAGCGCGGCGATACCGCCGATCCAGAGTGCACGTTGGCGCCAGGCGGCATCACTGGCCTGGGCGAACCAGGGGCCGATGGCATATCCCAGGCCGATCACGCCGATCCACGGCAGCACCGGGTAGGAGGTACGCAGGCGCAGGCCTTCGCTGAACTCGATCCAGCCGCGGTCATGCAGCACCGCCCACGGCACATGCAGCGCCGACTCCAGCGCAAAGTGCAGGCCGTCCAGCAGGTTGTGCCCGGCGATGATCAGCAGGCTCAAGCCCAGCAACAACGGGCGTGGCAGCCAGACCAGCGCCGACAGGGCCAGCATGCTCAGGCCGATGGCCCAGATCACCTGCAGGTAGATCACAGTCGGCGGAATCTGGAAGGTCCAGGCGAAGTTCACCAGGGTGATTTCCAGCAGCACCAGGAACAACCCGCGCTTGAACAGGAACCCGCAGACATCCGCCTTGCCCGCGTATTTTTCGCCATACAGGTAGGCAGACAGGCCCGTGAGCAGGACAAAGATCGGCGCACACAGATGGGCCAGGGTGCGGCTCAGGAACAGCGCGGGTTCGGTCGTGGCAATGTCCATGGGGTCGCTGACCTGGCGGTGCAGCAGAAAGGTTTCGCGCACATGGTCGAGCAACATGAACAGAATCACCAAGCCCCGCAGGGCATCGATGGACAGCAACCGGCCAGCGCCGGCGGGTCGGACAACAGCATTTGTCATGGGGGGTTCGCAACGCAGAGGGTGGAGGAAACGGCCTGTCTTGGGCCTTTGGGCTTGATATTTGGTGTAATAGTATTACATTACGTAACCCATTCGAAACCCCGTTGCACAGGCATGCGCTGTCAGCCTGCCCAAGGTGTATGCAAGGACCCCATACATGATCAGATTCAAGCGTCTCGCCCTGCCCTTCGCCCTCGCCGCGCAGTCCACCACGTTGCTGGCTGGCTCGGCCCAGGAAGAGTCGCGCGGGCTGGTCGAGGACAGTCGCTGGAGCCTGCTCAACCGCAGCGTCCTGGACCACCGCGAGTACCAGCACGGCGCGCGCAACAACGCCGCACGCAATGCCTACAAGCCGCGCAACGAACGCAGTGGCAATGCTCAGGAGTGGGGATACGGATTGATGGGCAGCCTGCAGTCCGGGTTTACCCAGGGCCTGGTCGGGGTGGGCGTCGATGCCCATGCCTATGCCGCCTGGCAGCTGGACAGTGGCGGCGGTCGGGCCGGCAAGGCGCGTTTGCTCGGGCTCGATAACGCCGGTCATCCCAAGGACCAGTTCGGCCGCGGCGGCGCGGCGCTCAAGCTGCGCACCTCCTCGACCACCCTCAGTTACGGTGAGCAACGGGTCAAGACCCCGGTCTTCAGTTCATCCGACAGTCGCCTGCTGCCGGAAACCGCCACCGGGTTCTTTCTCAACAGCCAGGAGTTCGCCGGCTGGAAAATGCTCGGCGCTCACTTCAACGAAAGCACCGACCGCAACGCCAGCAGCCACGACCAGGGGTTTGTGGTGAATTATTCCAACGCCAGGCAAGGCAACAACTTCGACCTTGCCGGGCTGGTCTACGACGGGATTGAAGGGCTTTCCACCAGCCTGTACAGCGCACACTACGAAGACAGCTGGCGCCAGCATTACCTGGGCAGCACTTACAGCCATGCCCTGGGGCTCGACCAGACGCTGACGCTGAACCTCAACCTGTATCGCACCCTCGACACCGGACAGGCCTGGTCGGGCAAGATCGACAACACCACCTGGAGCCTGCTCTCCAGCTACCGCAACGGTGCTCATACCTTCAGCCTGGGCTACCAGAAAGTCGATGGCGATACGCCCTTCGACTACGTGACCCGGGGTGCGATCTACCTCACCAATGCCGTGCAACTGTCGGACTTCAACGCCCCCAACGAGCAATCCTGGCAGGCCCGTTACGACCTGGGTTTGCAGGCGCTCGGCTGGCCCGGCCTGGTGCTCAGCGCCGCCTATGTGCGCGGCAGCAACATTGATGGGCGCCACGTCGACCCGGCAGGTGGCTATGCCTACCTGGGCTACGGTGAGGGCGGCAAGCATTGGGAGCGCGACCTGGAAGCCCGCTATGTGGTGCAAAGCGGCCCGGCCAAGGACCTGGCCCTGTCACTGCGGCACAACCTGCACCGCGGCAACACCGCCCAGGCAGAACTCGACACCGAGCAGATTCGCCTGGCCGTCGAGTACCCCCTGAACGGACGCTTCTGAGTCAGCCAATCACAGGCTCAGTGCCCGCGAATGTAATGCTCCAACTGGTGGATCAGATCGGCCTGTTCGACAATGGCCTGCTTGACCAGATCGCCAATCGACAGCAGCCCGATCAATTGCCCCGCCTCCAGCACCGGCAGGTGACGCAGGTGGCTGTCGGTCAATCGTTGGCCACGTCCACTTGCACCTGCCCACCTTCAAGGCGCACCGGCCAGACTCGCAGGCGCTGTTGCGGATACTCCAGGCAATACCCGTCCTCGAGTCGAAAGTGCTGCTTGTACAGGGGCGACGCCACCACCAGCTCGCCCTTGAGGCTGCCCACCAGCCCGCGACCGATGACGTAGGCGCCCGATTGCGGATCGTGGTTGTCGATGGCATACAGCGTCTTGCCCTCGGCCTGCGGCAGGTAGAACAGCGCCACTTGTGCGCCGTCGAGCCACACCACCACCCCCGAGTTGTGGACCAGATCGTGCTGGCTGCACACCGATTGCCAGAGGGGTGAACGGGCGGCGGCGCGCGGGGAATTGGACAGGTTCATCAGGCAAGCTCCTCGGTGACAGGGATAAGGTTGAGTTCGGCGGCCATGATGGGCCGGCGTTGCCCACGCTCCTCGACAAAATGAATGCTCGGGTCGGGACGCTCGTCGTTGACGAAGGTACGGAAGCGCTTGAGTTTGTCCGGGTCCTTGAGGGCATTGGCCCACTCGCACTCATAACGGTTGACCACCAGTTGCATCTGCGACTCCAGCTCCTCGCCCAGCCCCAGGCTGTCGTCGATGACCACCTGCTTGAGGTAATCCAGCCCGCCCTCCAGGCTCTCGCGCCAGACCGAGGTGCGCTGCAATTTGTCGGCGGTGCGGATGTAGAACATCAGGAAGCGGTCGATGTAGCGGATCAGGGTCGCGTCATCCAGATCGGTGGCAAACAGCTCGGCGTGCCGCGGACGCATGCCGCCGTTGCCGCACAGGTACAGGTTCCAGCCCTTCTCGGTGGCAATCACACCGACGTCCTTGCTCTGGGCCTCGGCGCACTCACGGGTGCAGCCGGAGACCGCGAACTTGAGTTTGTGCGGTGCGCGCAGGCCCTTGTAGCGGTCCTCGATCAGCAAGGCCATGGCCACGCTGTCCTGCACCCCGTAGCGGCACCAGGTGCTGCCGACGCAGGACTTCACCGTGCGGGTCGACTTGCCATAGGCATGCCCGGTTTCAAAACCGGCCTCGATCAGTTCGCCCCAGATCTGCGGCAACTGGTGCAACTGGGCGCCGAACAGGTCGATGCGCTGGCCACCGGTGATCTTGGTGTACAGCTGGTACTTCTTCGCCACCTGGCCGATCACGATCAGCTTCTCGGCGCTGATCTCGCCCCCGGCGATCCGTGGCACCACCGAATAGGTGCCGTTTTTCTGCATGTTGGCCATGAAGGTGTCGTTGGTGTCCTGCAACGGTACCAGCGAGGCGTCCATGATCGGCTGGTTCCAGCACGAGGCGAGGATCGAGCCCACGGCCGGTTTGCACACATCGCAACCGGTGTGTCCACGACCATGCCGGGCCAACAGTTCTTCGAAACTGTGCAGCCCTTCGACCCGCACCAGGGCGTAGAGCTCCTGCCGGGTAAAGGCGAAGTGTTCGCACAGACTCTTGTCGACACTCACACCACGGGCGATCAACTCGTGCTCGAACACCTGCTTGAGCAGGCCGGCGCAACCGCCACAGCCGGTGCAGGCCTTGGTTTGCGTCTTGAGCTGGGCAAGATCGCTGCAGCCGCCGTCGATGGCCGAACAGATCGCGCCCTTGCTGACGTTATGGCACGAACAGACCATGGCCGACTCGGGCAAGGCGCCCGGACCCAGGGTGGGCGCGCCGGTCGAGGATGGCAGGATCAGGCTGGCCGGTTCGGCCGGCAGGGCAATGCCGTTCTGGGCGTACTGCAGCAAGGTGTCGTAGTAGCTGTTGTCGCCCACCAGCACCGCCCCCAGCACCTGCTTGCCGGACGCGTCGACCACCAGCCGGCGGTAGCTGGCGCTGGCCTCGTCGATGAACTGGTAACTGCGCGCGCCCGGGGTGTGGGCATGGGCATCGCCGATGGAGCCGACGTCGACCCCCAGCAGCTTGAGCTTGGTCGACATGTCCGCACCGATGAAGGGCTCAGCGTCCTGCTCGCACAACTGCGCGGCGACACTGCGGGCCATCTGGTAGCCCGGCGCGACCAGGCCAAACAGGCTGCCGTTCCACGAGGCACACTCGCCGATGGCGTAGATATGCGGGTCGCTGCTCAGGCACTGGTCGTCGATCACCACCCCGCCACGCGGGCCGATGTTCAATGCGCATTGGCGAGCCAGGGCATCCTGGGCGCGGATCCCGGCGGAGAACACGATCAGGTCGGTTTCCAGGCTTTCTTCGTTGGCAAAGTTCATCCGATAGCGGTACTGCTCGCCGGCACTGATCGATTGCGTAGCGCGGGACAAGTGCACGCCGACACCCAGCCGTTCGATTTGCGACTTCAGCGCCAGGCCACCCAGCTCGTCCAGTTGCACCGGCATCAGGCGCGGGGCAAATTCCACCACATGGGCTTCCAGGCCGAGGCTTTTCAGGGCATTGGCCGCCTCCAGGCCGAGCAGCCCCCCGCCCACCACCACGCCGCGCTGTGCATTGCTGGCAGCGCGGCGGATGGCGTCGAGGTCTTCGAGGGTGCGATAGACCAGCCGCGAGTCGCCTTCGGCGCCTTCGATGTCCGGTACAAAGGGATAGGAACCGGTGGCCAGGACCAGGGTGTCGTAGGCGACGCAGCCCTGGGCGGTGATCACCTGGCGCCGGGCACGGTCGATTTCCAGCACCGGCACTCCCAGGTGCAAGGTGACCCCCGGCGTCTGGTACAGCGCCGCGTCGGACAATGCCAGTGACTCGGCATCACGTCCGGTGAAGTATTCGGACAGGTGCACCCGGTCATAGGCCCGCACCGGTTCCTCGCTGAAGACATGCAGCTGATAGCGCCCAAGGGCGCCGCGCTCGATCAACTGTTCGACACAATGATGGCCGACCATGCCGTTTCCGATCACGACCAGGGTTTGCAAGGTGTTCAACGCGGCAACATTGGAGTTCATAAGTAGCACCCGATCACTGTTCTAAAAGCAAAAAAAAACGCCTGAAACCTTACGGTTCCAGGCGTCTTTGCCTGTTCATTTGCGCTGTGCAAACCCGACTGCTGTGCCCGGTTCAACGCTGCTGCCCACGACCTGTGCGGCCAATCGATCGTCGTTGACCGAGGGGGCTGCCTGGACGACGGTGTTGCTGCGCGCCAGGCCTGCAAGATGTATTGCAGCCTTTGTGCCAGAACCGCGGTCAGCCCCGCACAGCCGCGATTCAGGGCGCTTGCAGGCCATGTACGGCGGCGCCCGGACTGGCTCGACCAGCCTGCGGCGTGACTTGGCTTAGTGCACGGAGGGTGGCGCGGGCTTTATAACAGTGCATCGCCGGGCGACGCTCCGCTTGCCCGCGATGGGCATCGGTATCTACACAACTTTGTAGCGGTCTGTGGCGAGGGAGCCTGCTACCGTGGCGGCCTCTGGGGGGTTGGATTAAGCGGAGTACATATCCATTTTTTCGGTAATGGCCACCTATGGTTCCGCTTTTACAGCGGCTCACTTTTGGAGGAGCCCAAAAGTAAGCAAAAGGCTCTTGCCCCACCACTCGGCACCTCGCTTA
>NZ_CATKPN010000060.1:0-40440 GCF_949767245.1 Pseudomonas sp. IT-P176 | reverse complement strand
GCTTCGTTCAGGTTGAGATGAGACCGCGTCATGCAGCTACCCAGTTACAAGTGAACGATTTAGACGTACTCTCAGGAAAACTCAATTCCAGATAAGGTCAATCGCGCAAATGGATCCCCAGATCCAAACACCCAACCTTCAGGCATGGTCGTTTTCCAGCCACGTTGTTTATCCAGCCGATCTTTTTCTTCTTCTGAAATAAGAACAATCGCAAGATGCCTCTCAATCATCTTTTCCACATCTTCGATCATCTTGCCTTCTTGATACATTTTTATGCTTTGGTCACGGATGAGGACACACGGCACAATGTGTTCTCTATACTTTCCTCCGCTTGATGATTTTCCGCATATCAGCCACTCATCAGGTATTACGTGCTCAAAAATTCTGGTGCTACCAACCCTACTTTCCTCCCAATGATCACGAAATATTTCCGCAAGTCTTTTTATAGCTCTCTGCTTCTTTTCTGGTTGCGTATGCTTAGTCATATCAGTTACCATTTTCTGCGTCCAACACACGACTTGTTCATTTTTCTTAATGAGGAGTCGAGCGCAGGCCTATTTTCATTTAGTTATCAACAACCACCTTTCTTAACCCGCTAATGCTTGGCATGGGGCTCATTCGGTGAATAATTCGATGACAATTTGAGCAAACTACAGCCAGCTCGCTAAGCTTTGTTTTAGTATTGCGATCTGACTTGTGCAGAGGGGTGAGGTGGTGGACCTCACAGAATTTTTCACCATACTCTCCGTATACCTTTTCAAAGTTGAAGCCACAAACCTCACAGCACAGTGCACCAGTTGCGGCCAAAACCGCTGCTCTCTTCTTTTTGACGATGGTGCTGTTTCTCTCACGGCGGAAATGTGAAACTAGTCGAGGATTTCCCTCTGATCCAAACGCTTCCGCATCCACGTCTGGCAGTCTATCGGGCTTGGTGTCTCGTTCAATCAGGAGAAGGACCTTATCGACTAACTCCGCACTTTCTGGTTTGTCCGCGTACCAGACATTGCTTTGACCAATACCTCCTTTCACCGCGCGCGGGATCATGAACTCGCGTTCGTAAGCAGGCAGTAACCTAGCATCGCCAGCAGATGCTGAAATTCGATAGACTTCTATTTCATTTTTTTTGTGGGTTTTTGATGGCTTACTAATCCGCTGACGCTCGCGATAAACGGTTGCGTTCTTGTACCAACCGACCACTGCTGTGCCGCCACTATCTGGTCCGGCAGTCCATACAACAGTTACGCCATCTGCATATTCCTCGCCCTTTTTGGCCCCTAACTTTTCGACACTAATGCGACCGGTAGACTGAACGTATCCATAGACTTTTCCATTTGCATTGGTAAAGTTGCAGACCTCATGCCCAATCGAATCATTATTGTACGAGCCGCCTCGCTGGATAGAGTCCCCATCTATGCCGTCGTAGCGCTCCATCCAGCCAATATTGCAGAATATTATCGGCATAAATTTTCCTTGGTATCTAAGTTATTGCTAATGAGCAGCCCGTGGTGCACGGAACGTCCTGAGAGCCAAAATAGTGGATTTAATCACCGCTTAAGCAGTCTTTGACCATTTTCTTGGGGAGCTCGACGCATAGTAGTGCGCTGTTTGCAAAGGTACGGCAGTTGTATGCCATAGCGGAAAGTCCCTTTTGCGTGGTGGATCAACCAAGCATTGAGACTAGCGTAGAGCAGGGAGGAGAAACAATGGGTGAGTCGCCCCGGACTTCCTAGATACTTGATGACCGCTTCTGGCCGTTCTCCGCCGGTCGTCACTACGGCGTTTGCTGGTCAAGTCGAATGCAAACGGTTGATCAGCACGAATGCAATTGACTGGTCAGTGACGATGCAAATGGGTGGTCAAGTCCATGCAATTACGCAGGCTCACATTAAAAACCGACAAACGACCACCCGGCTATGGAAAACCACCGGACTCCAAGGTCTTCTAGCACTACCGATTGGCGCAAGAGTCGCCTCCAAAATATGGTTGACCGTGAGTAGAACGAGCGCTAAACCAGAACCGTACCAGCGCTGTCCTCGACAGCACCCAGGTAGCCAGAACCTTTGAGGCTACGCCACATCGTGGTGGTTCTCCCCAAGTGCGATTAGCGTCCGGCGGCTCGCACGCTCACAGTGATGTGATGGATGCCTACTTCTACCAGAGTGCCACTGCGGCAACTCATACCTCTTTATAGCTGCCCTGCAGCAACCTATCCGCTTGGCCATTTCCTTGCGCCAACCTGTTGCCCGTCTCTTTGCCTCCTAAAGAGACGGGCGCTCCTACCACTGCTGCAGCCCCGCTCACACGGGCCTTTGCGGCTTTCCCCCTCGTGACAATCGGCGTGACAAACACCGAATGCTCACTCGCCACAGCGATGCCGATGATGGTGCCGCAGCCCAAGGAATGGACTGCACCTGACTGACAGTCAGGCATGCCCCGGTCATCGCCTCACTGCCTTCACCTGACTCAGGATCTCGCGGCACTGGTCTCGTCAGCCAGTGCAGCCTCCACCCGCCCACCGCTATCGGTGTTCAGGAGGCCAGATCATGAGATGCCCAAGCTCCCGGTCGTAAGGAGCCGCCAGTCCCGCGTTAGTGGACAAACCTCACAGGTCGCAGGGGCCTTGATCCCTGATAACACTCAACAACCGTGGCGGGATGAGTGAGGACGAAGTCGATAATCTCAGGAGAATGGCGATGCAACTGCGCGAAGCGTTCGAGCCACCACAACCATTGCTGGAATACCAGCAGGCGCCACTGCCCTACCCAGTCGAAGCACTCGGGGATCTGTTAGGCCCTGCGGTCGAACGATTGGCCGAGGTGATCGGCGTGCCCTACGCCATGGCCGCGCAATCGGTGCTGGCTTCTACTGCCCTGGTGAGTCAGGGCCATGCCAATGTCCAACTCGACGGCCGAACCTATCCGCTGTCCCTCTACCTACTGACGGTGGCGTCCTCGGGTGATCGCAAAAGTGCGGTGGATCACCTGGCATTAAGGGCGGCGCGCGACTGGGAGCGGCAGCAGTGGACCCTGTATGCGGAAAAGCTCAAAGCCTATCGAGCCGCTACCAGCGTCATGGCCAAACCCAAAACCTCAACAGAGCGTGCTGAGGCGAAAGACGGTGAGCTGTCCGAGCCGGTACCACCGAGATTGATCATTGCCGAGCCGACCATTGAGGCTCTGGTCAAAAGCTTGTGCCATGGCTTGCCCAGCATGGGCTTGTTCAATGATGAAGGTGGCCAGTTCTTGGGCAGCAGCACCATGAGCAAAGAGAATCTGCTCAAGGCGATCACCACCTTGTCGACACTGTGGGATGGCAGCCCTATCGACCGGGCCCGCTCTATGGCCGGAGAAAGCCTGCGCGCCTATGACCGCCGCCTCAGCCTGCATCTGATGCTGCAACCCTACCTCGCCAACCAGCTGTTCAAAGACCCGGTGATCAATGGCCAAGGCATCCTCGGCCGTTGCCTGATCAGTTGGCCCGAGCGCCTGGCCGGCCAGCGTCTCTACAAGGCAATCGACCTGACCCGAGATGCCAAAGTCCAGCGCTACCAACAGCGAATCACCGCCCTACTGCAAAAGCCCTGGTCACTCCACAAGGATGGCTCACTCAATCCTGCCGCGCTGGAGCTGACGTCCCGTGCCCGCCGGGCCTGGATTGATATTCACGACACCATCGAGTGCCAGTCTGGCGAGTTCGGCGAGCTGGCCGGCGTCCAGCCTGTCGCGGGCAAGGCCGCGGCGAATGTGCTGCGCATCGCGGGCGTGCTGGCCATGGTTGAAGAGGCCAGTCAGTTGGAGGAAGCACACATCCAGCGCGCCTCCACGTTGATGGATTACTACCTGGCCGAGATCCAGCGCTTGACCGAACAAGAGCCGGTAAATAGCCGACGCGAAGAGGCGGATCGGCTGTTGCGCTGGCTGGTGCAGAAAGGCTGGACTCACTTCACCGTCCGCGACGTCAATCGCAACGGCCCTCGTTTTGCCCGTAAGAGCGCTGACCATACCGCCACTTTATTCGTCGAGCTGATCACTCATTGCTGGCTGAGCAGCCGCGACGGAAAAACTTTCGAGGTCCGCCATGTTTCGCCTCAATGACGCGGTGCGCCGCTATCAGGCGCAACATCAATCGCAACCAGCATCGCGGCGTGTCGCCGCCACTGTCGCCACCCTGTCGCCACGTGCCAGGCCAGAAACGACGCAGGTTGTCGCCACTGTCGCCACTGTCGCCACACCACCCCTAGACCCTGCCCACATCGCCCTGCTGATCGAGCAACTGCGTGAGGAAGGGGCACAGCTGCAACACCACGAGAACACCCTTCTGATCCGCCCGACGCACTGGCGGCAGATGGACAGGCTCAGCCCTCACTGGAAAGCCTTGCTGCTCTTTCTACAAACAAACGAAAACGGTGATGACAATGGCACTGGTCGGTCGGCGTGATGGTCGCAACTTCGGCTACGGCCGCCAGCTAAGCTACGCCGGCCCACAAGCGCTAAAGGATCTATTTGCCGGTGGCCACTTCGCCACGGTCAAAGCGCATAGCGATCGCTGGCAAGCGTTCGTGCGTTGGTGTCGGTCAGAGGACGGCCCCGGCTACAACGATGCGCGCCAGATCGACCGACAGACGCTGCAGGACTACGCCGATTACCTGCGTCAGCAGATAAAGCAAGGTGAACTCTGCATCGCCACCGCGCAGAACCGCCTGAGCAGCGTCAACCGCACCCTCGCGGCGCTGCGCGGTGATCAGGACGTGAGGATCGCCAGCCCGAGTCAGGCGTTGGGACAGAAGCGCTCGAGCGTACGCACCCGCGCACCGGATGGCCAAGACCGCCAACAGGTGCGGCGAGTGCTTGAGGCGCTTGGTGAACAGCAACACGAGCGGGTGGCCGCGATTGTCCTGCTGGCCCGAACAACCGGTATGCGCCTGCGCGAAGCGATCCTGGCTGACCTGCCACGCTTGCACCGCGAAGCCGAACACTTAGGCCGCATCAACATCCAGGACGGCACCAAAGGCGGCCGCTCAGGGGCATCAGCGCCACGATGGGTTGTGGCCAATGAAGCGGTGAAGGCGGCGCTGCAGTTAGCTCGTCATGCGTCGCCGCCCCGTAGCCGCAACTTGCTAGCCCGCGACGAAAGCTACGCCGCGTTCCTGCAACAGACCGTGCTCCCCGCCCGCGAAACGCTGCATGAACACGGGCTGAAGGGTTTCCATGAACTCCGAGCGGCCTACGCCTGCGAACGTTACGAGCAGCTCACGGGCCACCCCGCACCGGTCAATGGTGGCCACTGCTATCGCATTGACCGCGACCTGGATCAACAGGCGCGCCAACAGCTCAGTCATGAGCTCGGGCATAACCGGATCGATGTGGTGTCGGCCTACATTGGAGGTCGAGCGTGACCAAGCCCTTCGATATGGCGCTGTTCCTGAGTGGCGTACTGACTGGCTCGAAGGCCACCCAGCAACGACACTTACGCCAAGCCCGAATCATGCAAGCGGCCATTCAACGACGATGGAAGCGAGACAATCCCTGGACCTGGCAGCTCAAGCATGTGCGCTGGTTTCTCACTCAGCACCTGAAAGACCACTCCGACGTCACCCGGTATTACTATCGGCTCACCGCTCTATTGGTCTGGAAGCGATTAAGGAATGACGCGCCGGAAAGCCTGTTGCGCAGGCTTGATAGCCGGGATAGTCTCTGTGATATCTAAGGGCCCTACGGTTGCTCTCTGCCTCACTCCTCCCGTCTGCAAGCCTTAAGTTGTCTAGACGCAGCTGAAAAAACTTAACCATTTGGCCATTCCAGGTGCGCGCGGTTGTGCTCCCAATTTTCGTAAAATGGTCGTCACAAGGATGTAGACATGGCGTTTTCTGGCGAAATCAATTCGTTTATCAAAGAATTTGTAAAAGACCTGAGTGAGGACAACGCCGCAGTGTTCGCGGGCGCAGGCATGTCTAAAAGTGCGGGGTTTGTCGACTGGAAGGAGCTCTTGAGGGACATCGCCGACGAGCTTGACCTGAAAATCGAGCAAGAAGACGACTTGATTTCTCTTGCTCAGTTTCATGTCAACAAGCTCAAGGGGCCGGCTAAGCTCTCACGAAAAATCCTAGAGGAATTTTCTGAGCAGGCTGAGCCCTCCATTACTCACGAGATCTTGGCGCGGTTGCCGATTCGCACCTATTGGACGACCAACTACGACACCTTGATCGAAGATGCACTGAAGCGCACCTTCAAGGTTCCTGACGTCAAACACAGCGTTGAACAGCTCAATACCACCCGCCCGAAGCGGGATGCGGTGGTGTACAAAATGCATGGTGATGCCCATCACTCGAACGCCGCTATCCTCTACAAAGAGCAGTACGAGCGTTACTACCGCACCCATGAGTCGTTCGTTACGGCCCTGAGTGGCGACCTCGTTTCAAAGACCTTCTTGTTCATCGGATTCAGCTTCACCGATCCGAATCTGGACTACGTGCTCAGCCGACTCCATACCACCACAAAGCGCAACCACTACTGCTTTGTTCGCCGCGAACCTATCGACCCCAAGGATGATGATGAGGTCCAGGCCTACAAGCGCCGTAAACAGGATCTGCGCATTGATGACCTCAAGCGTTATGGCATCCAGTCGCTGCTCATCGATCAATATGAGGACGTTCCGGCGATCCTGCAGGAGATCGAAAGCCGTTTTCTCAAGAAAACTGTATTCATTTCAGGGAGTGCCGAGGACTTTGGGGATTGGGGTCAGCAGGAAGCCCAAGAGTTCATTCACACCCTCTCCGCTTCGCTGGTTAAAAACAACCTGCGTGTTGTGAACGGATTTGGTTGGGGGGTTGGGAGCGCCGTCATCAATGGTGCATTGGAGGCGATCTATGCCAATCCCGAAAAGTATTCCGAAGACCAGTTGATCATGCGGCCTTTCCCTCAGGTAGCCACGAAAACCGCCGACCTGAAGCAGCTCTGGGAGCAGTACCGTCAGCGCATGATCGGTCTCACCGGCATTGCTATCTTCCTGTTTGGCAACAAGCGTGACGTGGACGGCAAGATTATGGAAGCCGGCGGGGTCATTCGGGAGGCGGAGATCGCGATCGACAAGGGTTGCATCGTCATTCCGGTTGGCGCCACAGGCTTTGCTGCTCAATCGGTCTGGAAAATGATTTCTGAAAAGCCCGAGCTTTTCCAAGGTATCGAGTGGATCCACCCAATGCTCGAAGAGATCTGTGACCCACAGATAAAACATAAAGAGATCGTGAATAAGATCATCGCAATTCTTAACCGCCTGGGAAGATAAGCATGGCTAAGCGTAAGGTGTTCTACAGCTTCCACTTTGACAACGACGTAATGCGTGTTCAGCAAATTCGCAACATGGGAGTGATTGAAGGAAACACTGAAGTCACGGTCAACGAGTGGGAAAAAGTAAAAAATGCGGGTGATGCGGCGATCAAGAAATGGATCAACGACAACATGAACGGTAAATCCTGCGTCGTGGTTCTGATTGGCAAGGATACCTCTAAGCGACCTTGGGTTCAGTATGAAATCAAGAAGGCCTGGGAAGACGGCAAGGCTCTACTGGGAGTGTATATCCACAACCTCTCATGCCCGAACAACGGGAAGTCGACTCAGGGTGTTAACCCTTTTGATCAGACCACCTTCAAGATAGGCGACAAGGTCGTCAAACCATTGGTTTTCAATCCTAAGTCGGGCGATGCCTACAATGACATCGATGAAAATCTGGCGGGCTGGATTGAAGAGGCTATCGAACAGCGCTAGAGCCAATCTATTCGTGGCCTGTGGGGATGGAGCACATCCCTACGCGCCACACCTCCGCCCTCCTACCGCATTGCTGAATAGCGTTGTTGTAGGCGTTTGTTTGTAAGGTCTTCAGGATTAGATGTTCCAATCTATTACCGACAAGCTTGGGATAGTCGGTCGTAACCGGCAGCAATCGAAACTGATCAGTCACAAAGTCTAGAAATTAGGGTTATTCATCCAGTGCAATTCAGTGTTTTTTGAAGAGAATAAAGCCCGCTCCACCGAGCGGGCTTTGTGCAGCATCACTCCCGTTTTGTCGCAAAATAAAAACCGGTCGCGGCTGAAACCAGTGCTACCAACGGGCCCAGGATTTGATTCAGAAGGTTTTTAAGCGCTTCTTGGTCAGTTCCAGGAATAACAAAAAGGGTCATCGCACCCAAAGTTACAAGGGCCAGCAACAGGACAAGGCTGTAAGCAAGCAGCCTTCTGGCGTGGTCATCATGAGGGCGTGAATCGTATGGGCGGGTAGTGATGTCCGTGAGGCCCGGCACTTCAGTCGTTGATTCAGTTGACCAGTCGGTCACCTTATAATCACTTTCCGACGGCTGAGGCTCGTAGGGCTTTAGCGATACTTCCCCCATATGTTTGGGTGGCTTGTCGAATTCCTCAATTGACAGGTCAATGTGAGGGGCATCAGCATTTGAATCATGGTGCATGACAAATTTCCTTTGTTGATGTTCATAGCATTACAACCTCCATGGTTGAGTCATTCTTCTCGTCCCGTAGAAGAATTTTTTTCCCTGCCCTTTGTTCCTTGAGCAGGAATAATTCGGTTTTCAGTGCTCGCCTAATAGCGTCGGTTCTCGATACGCTTAAAAGCTTTGCTAATTCTTCAATGTGCCCAATGGCTTCATCGGGAAGCTGTACAGTCAGCTTGGTTTTACCAGACATATTTATCTCCTAGAAATTTAATAATGAATTTATATTTCACTATGTTTTTAAATTTCGAGATTGGATGCACCTTAGATGCCCAGATATTGATCTATTTCTTTCTAAAGAAACTGGGGATTGGCTAGATATATCGAAGTTACTTTCTATAACAAATATTATTGAAGTCATTTTATATTCTCATATTTTCAGATTTAGATAATTTATGGTGAGCTCTACGCTCAGCAGCCACTATAGTACGGCAAAAAGCCGTACGCAAGTGGTTTTTTTGAACGCATTTCTACCATCCATTGGACGTAGCGAATGTACTCGGTTTGGCGCTGCGGGTCGTTCGTCAATGGCGACTAGAAGCCAAAGGATGCGGCGTGCGAGGCATTTCAGGGATTTACCTTCGTAGTGATGAGCGCCGACGAAAAACGAAACGCAATCCCTTACTGTCCGGAGTGTGAGGCGTGGTCGGGAACGATGCCGCCTCTAAATGAGGCTCCTACAATCTGTGGGGTCGCAACGGCGATTCAATTCGGGCTCCGCCCAGCAGGTCTGCTGGGTGAACAATTCGTAGTCTGAGGCAGCTGTTCGTTACGGTGATTGGTTGATCTTCAACCAAGATGAGTGGTAGCCCCTCCGCGAGGCCTCCAAGCAGGCTCTGGAGTTAATTGATGCGGTGAAAATCACCCCCGTATCAGGATGATTAATGTCGAAAGCCGAAACGCTTTGGACGGGGTGAAGTGGTAGGGATGAATTGCCCCTGATGCCTTAGAAAAACCCGACATGCTGCTTTTGACCGAGTCTAGGTCTTGGCGAGCCTCAGATTAGGGTAGTTCACTGCCAATCATGGTTACGAAGCTTGCTGGTCAGATCGAATGCAAACAGGTGGTCAAGTGGAGTGCAGTATTCCAATTGGTACTCCAACTAAAAATTAAAACCGTTATTAATTTTATATATCAATAATTTACTTAACGGATTCAACTTACCCCGGCCCATCTAAAGACGTCCAAGGACGTCTTTTTTTCTGGAATTCAGTGCGCACGGGGATTTCAGGGCTGCGGGGAGCTTTCCAGGTGGTTTGAGTGCCCGGTGGTTTGGTATTCCCAATGGTAAGCAAGCGAGCCAGCACAATCCTGAACGAGCATGGATAGGATCCGGAGCTAATCGAAGTCGCGCTGGCGCATGTCGATAAAGACGAAGTTCGAAGCGCCTACAACCTGGCGGATTACATCGAACATCGGCGTCCGGAGATGGCTGGCGGAGTGAGCATGTCCAGAAAGCAGTTACTGGAAGCCTATCGGCATCCGCCATCAATCAAACCAGGCTGCTGGCCGTTTTGACGAGCCAATCTGCACACCTAAACCTCTGCAATTTAGGTATTCGCCAAAGAAATTCACCCCTCCTACTTCACAAGACGACTGGTCCTGTCCGAGCGCGAACTCCTGCGCCAACCATCAGGATGATGGCAGGGACAATAACCACGCTGGCCGATAGCATCGCCCCCTTGAACCCCGCCACATCCAGCGCCTCTGCGCCGATAATCACACCTAGCCCGATCGCGCTATTCAGTACAGCTGTATGGATTGCCGTGGCCGGTACCGTGTGATCACCGGCAATCCTCAAGACCCAGGTCTGCAGGCCGGTAAACAAAGCCGAAATGGCCACACCCCAGATCACCAGCAAGATAACCACCGGCGCGATACCCAGAAGGGGACCGTAAATGCCCAAGGTCACCAAGGCCAATGCCATCGCAACTAACGCTATCAGAATGAAAGCGCTCAAGAAGCGATCAATGAAGAGCGCACTAAGCAGATTGCCCAGGAAACCTGCGGCCCCGAAGGCGAACAACAAGACAGCAATCAAGTTCGCCGTAATCCCAGGTACCTGGCCAATAAACGGTTCGACGAAAGTGTAGGCCCCAAAATGCGCAGCCGCTGTCAGCCCGGTGATGATGTAAGTGATCAACAAATCCCTACGCCGCAGTACCGCTGCAAACCCGATACCCTTGGCAAGCGATTGAATCTGCATGGTGGGGAGCACCAGTGCTATCGCACCGGCGCAGGCAACGCACATCAACGCCAGGCACACAAAGGCCGTACGCCAACCATCGTATTGGCCCACCAGATTGATCAAGGGAACGCCCATGACCGTGGCGGTCGTAATGCCGCCCAACACGATCGAGGTGGCTAGCCCCATGCGATGCACAGGCACAATATGCGCAGCAGTGGCAGCCACGATTGCCCAGAACACGCCATGGGCCAATGCGCCAACGGCGCGGGCGCCGAGCAGCGTCGAAAAATCGGAGGATAGCGCCGCCAGGCCGTTGGATACGGCCAGTATCAGCATCAACGCGATCAGCAGCATCTTGCGGGGAATCCAGCGGTTCAGCCAGTTAGATAGCAAGCCGCTGGCTGCTCCGATCCATGCGTACAACGTCACCGTCAGTCCGACGGTAGACGGGGGTTGACCCAGGTCGGATGAGATCTGCGACAACAAACCTATGGGGGCGAACTCGGACGTCACCATCGTGAACGAGGCCATACACAGCACACTGACTGCACACCATATCCGCAAAGCTGAGCTGACCATCGGTAATGTCCATCCCTGTTCACTGCTGAGTCATCGTGCCCCCCTTGCAGCCTGTGCTGCGCGGATGGGGTTGGCGCTTTCTACGCTAGAAGTCCACGGACACATCATACTCAGCGAGCCAACTGTTGCCGCGAGTCCCGTGCTGCCGAGCGCAAAATACTTTTCTTCAGCCCGTCAAAGGCTTTCATTCCCCAGGGATTTTAAAGAGCTATTGGTATTTTGTTCAGACGATCATGAGTAGCGCCTTTCTGCGGCGGATCATCCCTGCTGTTAACTCCTAGTAGTAGGGAGTCGCACAACCCCAGCGCGCGCAGAAAAACCCCTGGTGCGCATCGAGCTCGCGGGGGATCTGGCCACTGCGCGCCGGGCGCTGGGCGCGCTGAGGGCTACGGCGAAGGCTTGGAAGTGCTGCGCGCGCTGAATCCGTCGGATTTGGGGTGCTATGTATCGCCCCTAACGTCGCGGCTACTGCGCGGCGCTTGGAGTTAGAAAGTTGATTGGGGGCCTCCCCCACCTCAACACTTCCTCCCCCCCTCCCGCCCATCCCCAAACACCCGCTCCTCCTGCTCCCGCAACTCCTGCGTCAACTCCGCCCCAAAATCCTCCATCTCAAACACTTGCCGAATCTCTATCTCAGCCTCAGTCCCCGGCATCGGATTCGGGCAACGCTTAACCCATTCAACCGCCTCCTCTTTCGACTTCACCTGCCACAGCCAATACCCGGCAATCAGCTCCTTGGTCTCGGCAAACGGCCCATCGATAACTGTGTGCGTGTCCCCCCTAAAGCGCACCCGTGCGCCTTTGCTGCTGGGGTGCAGGCCTTCGCCGGCGAGGAGGATCCCGGCCTTGAGCAGTTCTTCGTTGTAATTGCCCATCTCGGTCAACAGTGCTTCGCTGGGCATTTTGCCGGCTTCGGAATCCTGGCTGGCTTTGATGATGATCATGAATCGCATGGCGGTTGCTCCTTTGGATTGGGTGACCTGACAAGTAGTCGAACGGCCGCTGTGCAAATCGACGGCACAGGGCAAAAAGATTTGCCACCGCGCAGCAACCCTGGCGGCTGGCCAAGCCCTGGATTCCTGCTAGCGTTTGAACCAGCGTTCGCCGGCACAACCCATTTCGCAAGGGACTCCATGACCACCGTCAAAGACCGTCTCAAACTAGGCAAGGATGCACGCAAGCACTGCCCGCGCAGTTCCCAGGCGCAGCACCAGCAGAGCGAGCGCGATCCGATTCCGTTGATCAGGGCTTCCAGCGAGGGCCGGGTGCAGTCGTTGGTGGCTTTGCGTTACGGGCGCATGCTGGTGTCGCCGTTCACTTTCTACCGGGGCAACGCCTTGTTGCAGGCCCACGACCTGTCCCGCACGCCGGACATGGGTTTGCGCTCAACGATCTGTGGCGATTGTCACTTGATGAACTTCGGCGGTTTTGCCACCCCGGAGCGCAATCTGTTGTTCAGCGTCAATGACTTCGACGAGGTCCATCCGGGCCCTTGGGAGTGGGATCTCAAGCGCTTGGTGGCGAGTTTTCTGATTGCTGCGCGGGACCTGCGCCATGGGGCGACGGTGGAGGAGAATGTCTGCCGTCAGTTGATTGGCGCCTACCAGCAGAGCATGGCGGTGTGTGCCGAGCAGAGCGCCCTGGAAATCTGGTACGACTCGATTACCTACGACGATCTGCTGCGACAGGCGCGCTCGGACAACACCCTGGAGCACGTGCAGCGAGCCATGGAAAAAGCCGAGCGCCGTACCCATGCCGAGTTGCTGCCGAAAATCTGTGAGCGGGATAACCAGGGCCGGTTGCTGATTCGCGATGACCTGCCGGAAATCTTCCACTTGCACAACACCACCACGTTGCTCGACGCCGACGACGCCTGGTTGCGCCTGGCCGATTGGCGGCCGCTGTATGACACCCTGATGCGCGATTATCGCAGCACCCTGGCCGGTGATCGCCGGGAGTTGCTGGCACGTTTCCAGGTGCAGGACCTGGCCTTCAAGGTCGTTGGCGTGGGCAGCGTCGGCACCCGTTGCATGGTGGCGCTGATGACTGACAATCAGGAGCGCCCGCTGTTCCTGCAGATCAAGGAAGCCCGACGCTCGGTGCTCGCCGACTATGTCAAAAGCAAATCCCGCGCCCGCCACAACGGCCAGCGGGTGGTGGAGGGACAACGCTTGATGCAGTCGGCCAGCGACCTGTTCCTGGGTTGGACCACTGGCCCCCACGGCCGGCATTTTTACGTGCGCCAGCTACGGGACATGAAGGTCTCGGCGGAGCTGGAAACCTTCGATGACGAAACCTTCGCCGCCTACGCGCGCACCTGCGGCCGGGCGCTGGCCCGCGCCCATGCCAAGGCCTCGGGGCAGGCAGCGTTGATCAGTGGCTACATCGGCAAGAGCGATACCCTGGCCGACGCCCTGTACCAGTACGCCCAGGCCTACTCGGACCAGAACGAGCGCGACTTCGAGCGCTTCCAACAGGCCTGCCGCAAGGGTCGCCTGCTGGCCCGCTCGGAAGCGGACTTCGCCGCCGACCATCTCCCGTAAAGCCTCCCCCGCTGCTGAAAACACCGGAAGTGTGATACCTATAGCGCCCCGTCGAACCCACGCGATTCCCGAGGCTCTGCATGAAGTTCACCACCATTTCCGTTGCGCGCAAGCTCAAGTTCTACCAGTTGGTGGTGTTCGACCAGGTGCTGCAAAGCGGCTCGCTGGTCCGGGCTGCGCAGGCGCTGAACCTGACTCAGCCGGCGGTGACCAAGATCATTCACGAGCTGGAATCGTACTTCGACGCGCCGCTGCTGATTCGTGGCAATCGCGGGGTCAGCGCCACCGAACTGGGTGAGTTGGTGGTGCGCCGGGCCAAGTCGTTGCTGGCCGAACTGCGCTCGCTGACCGACGAGGTCAATGCCTTCCAGGAAGGCACCTCGGGGCACGTGATGGTCGGGACGCTGATTTCCGCGTCCACCTCGTTGTTGCCCCGGGCCATGCAGTTGCTCAAGCAACAGGCACCGGGGGTGCTGGTGTCGTTGCGGGTCGGGCAGATGGACCAGTTGTTCCCGGCGCTGGCCGTGGGCGAAGTGGACCTGGTGGTGGGCCGGGTACCTGATGACTGGCGCTGGCGCAACGAGTCGCCGATGCTCGACGTCGAGGTGCTGTATGCCGAGCAATTGAGTGTGGTGGCCGGGGCCAAGCATCCACTGCAGGGTCAGGCACCGGTCAGCCTCGCCGATTTGCACGCCTACCCGTGGGTGCTGCCGACCCGCGATTCCCTGCTGCGCCGCACCGCCGACAAGCTGTTCGCCGACGCCAACCTGAGCACCCCGGGCAACGTGGTCGAGTCGCTGTCGATCCTCACCAACATCACCCTGATGCAGGACCAGCAGACCGTGGCGCTGATGCCCTACGAGGCTTCGCAGCAGTTTGTCAGCGCCGGCCTGCTCAAGGCCTTCGACCTCGGCGCGCCGTTGCAGTTTGGCGATATCGGCTGCTTCTTCTCCAACACCCGCGCCCTGGGGCCGGCAGCACGGCTGTTCCGCGAATGCCTGAACCAAGCGCGTAGCGAGTCGGATCAACTCCCATAGGGGAAATTTGGAAAGATCGCAACCTTCGGCAGCTCACCTGGTATTCCAGATCGACATATCAAGGCGCGACCTTTTTATTATTCACTAATAGCCACCCTCCCTACACTCCCTCCGACTACCCACGTTTTCCGGAGGTTGATGTGTCTGCACCCCTGCAGTTGCTGCGTAATTACATCTCGGGCGAATTCGTCGCCAGCGAGCAGACCTTCCCCAATGTGTCGCCCATCGATGGCCGGACCCTCAGCCAGGTCTGCGAAGCCGACGAGGCCCTGGTCGCACGCGCCGTCGCGGCGGCCAAGGCTGCGCAGCACGGGCCCTGGGGTGACTACAGCGCGAGCCAGCGTGCCGCCGTGTTGCAGCGTATCGCCGATGCCATCGAACGCCGCTTCGAAGACTTTGTCGCCGCCGAAGTGGCCGACACCGGGCGTCCGGTGCAGCAGGCGCGGACCCTGGACATCGCCCGGGGTATTCACAACTTCCGCACCTTCGCCGAACTGATCAACCAGGCCGGCAGCGAGTGCTTCGAGATGCGCGCCGCCGATGGCAACGACGTCTTCAGCTACTCGGTACGCAAACCCCATGGCGTGGTGGCGATCATCTCGCCGTGGAACCTGCCGATGTTGCTGATGACCTGGAAAGTCGCCCCGGCCCTGGCCTGTGGCAACTCGGTGGTGATCAAGCCCTCCGAGGACTCCCCTTCCACCGCCACCTTGCTGGCCGAGGTGATGCACGAAGTCGGGTTGCCGGCGGGCGTGTTCAACCTGGTACACGGCTTCGGCCCGGGCTCGGCCGGTGAGTTCCTGACCCGCCACCCGGACGTCGACGCCATCACCTTTACCGGAGAGTCGCGCACCGGCGAAACCATCATGAAAGTCGCCGCCGAAGGCATCCGGGACGTGTCGTTCGAACTGGGTGGCAAGAACGCCGCGGTGGTATTTGCCGACTGCGATTTTGACGCGGCAGTGGCCGGCGTCCTGCGCTCCAGCTTCACCAACTCAGGCCAGGTCTGCCTGTGCTCGGAGCGGGTGTATGTGGAGCGACCGATCTACGAACGCTTCGTTGCCGCCATGAAAGCCGGGGCCGAGGCGCTGAAGATCGGCTACCCGGATGAAGACGGGGTGAACATGGGCTCGTTGATTTCCCACAAGCACCGCGACAAGGTCCTGGGCTACTTCGAACTGGCCCGCAGCGAAGGCGCGACCCTGGTCACGGGCGGCGGCGTGCCGCACTTCGGCGACGAGCGCGACAACGGCGCCTACGTGCAACCGACCATCTGGACTGATCTCAGTGACGACGCCCGTTGCGTGCGCGAAGAAGTGTTCGGCCCGGTATGCCATATCGCCCCGTTCGACCGCGATGAAGAAGTGGTGCAACGGGTCAACGACTCGACCTATGGCCTCGCCACCGCCCTCTGGACCCGTGACCTGAAGCGCGCGCACCGGCTTTCGAGGCGTTTCGAGGTCGGCATGGTCTGGGTCAACACCTGGTTCTTGCGCGACCTGCGCACCCCGTTTGGCGGCACTCGCCTGTCCGGACTGGGCCGTGAAGGGGGACGCCACTCCCTGGATTTCTACTCGCAAATCACCACCATCTGCGTCAACCCTTGAGCCCCGGAGTCTCGTCCATGCATGCAGCTCTCATCGAAGCGGCCAACCGGCTGCGCCAGGCCGAACGCGACGGGCAACCCTGCCCGCCGGTTCGCGAACTGATCGCCAGCGCCCTCGCCGCGGATCCCACGGCAGACCCGGTCGCCCTCGCCTACGCCGTGCAACACCACAACACCCAAGCCGCCATTACTGCCGGGCAACGTCCGGTCGGGCGCAAGATCGGCCTGACCTCCTACGCGGTCCAGCAGCAACTGGGGGTCGATCAGCCGGACTTCGGTCAACTGTTCGCCAGCATGGCCCGCGGTGACGATCAGCCGATTGCCTGGGGTGACACCCAGCAGCCCAAAGTCGAGGCGGAAATCGCCCTGGTGCTGGAACACGACCTGTGCCACGAGCGCCACACCATGGCCGACCTGATCCGCGCCACCGCCTTCGCCCTGCCGGCCATCGAAGTGGTGGGCAGCCGTATCGCCCAGTGGGACATCCGCCTGGTCGACACCATCGCCGACAACGCCTCCTCGGGCCTGTTCGTGCTCGGCAGTCGCCCGGTACAACTGGCGCAACTGGACCTGGTGCGCTGCGGCATGAGCATGACCCTAGGCGGCGAGCCGGTATCGGTGGGCGCCGGTGCGGCGTGCCTGGGCAACCCGTTGAACGCGGCGCTGTGGCTGGCCGACACCATGGTCCGGTTCGGTGCGCCGTTGCGCGCCGGCGACATCCTCCTGACCGGCGCCCTCGGGCCGATGGTCGCGGCCCAACCGGGCAATGTGTTTACTGCCCATATCCAGGGCCTGGGCAGCGTCACCGCCGCCTTTGAACGGAGCGCTGGCCATGACTGACAAACTGAAGGTCGCCATCATCGGCTCCGGCAACATCGGCACCGACCTGATGATCAAGGTCCTGCGCAACGCCCGGCACCTGGAAATGGCGGTGATGGTCGGCATCGACCCGGCCTCCGACGGCCTGGCCCGTGCCGCACGCATGGGCGTGGCGACCACCCACGAAGGGGTTGAAGGCCTGGCGCGAATGGAGGTATTCCAGGACATCGACTTCGTCTTCGATGCCACCTCGGCCGGCGCCCATGTCGCCAACGACGCGTACCTGCGGGCCATCAAGCCCGGCATCCGCCTGATCGACCTGACGCCTGCGGCGATTGGCCCGTACTGCGTGCCAGTGGTCAACCTCGAGCAGAATCTGCACCAGCTCAACGTCAACATGGTCACCTGCGGCGGCCAAGCGACGATCCCGATGGTGGCCGCCGTGTCGCGCATCGCCAAGGTGCATTACGCTGAGATCGTCGCCTCCATCGCCAGCAAGTCCGCCGGACCCGGCACCCGGGCCAACATCGACGAGTTCACCGAGACCACCTCCAAGGCCATCGAAGTCCTCGGCGGCGCCGGCAAGGGCAAGGCGATCATCGTGATGAACCCGGCGGAGCCACCCTTGATGATGCGCGACACGGTGTTCGTGCTGTCGGACGCCGCCGATCAAGCCCAGGTCCAAGCCTCCATCGAAGAAATGGCGGCCGCGGTGCAGGCCTATGTGCCGGGCTATCGCCTCAAGCAAACAATCCAGTTCGACGTGATCCCCGAGCAGGCGCCGCTGCACATTCCGGGCCTGGGCACCTTCTCGGGGCTCAAGACCTCGGTGTTCCTTGAGGTCGAAGGCGCCGCCCATTACTTGCCCGCCTACGCCGGCAATCTCGACATCATGACCTCCGCTGCCTTGGCCACCGCCGAGCGCATGGCGCAGTCGATGCTCAACGCCTGAGGAGCCTTGCGATGACCTTCAACCCCGGTAAAAAGCTCTACACCTGCGATGTGACCCTGCGCGACGGCAGCCATGCGATTCGTCACCAGTACTCGATCCAGAACGTGCAGGACATCGCCCGCGCCCTGGACAAGGCCCGCGTCGACGCCATCGAAGTGGCCCACGGCGACGGCCTGCAAGGGTCGAGTTTCAACTACGGTTTCGCCGCCCACACCGACCTTGAGTGGATCGAAGCTGCGGCGGATGTGATCAGCCACGCCAAGATCACTACCTTGTTGTTGCCCGGGATCGGCACGGTCCACGACTTGAAAGCGGCCTACAACGCCGGGGCACGGGTGGTGCGCATCGCCACCCATTGCACCGAGGCGGACGTTTCCCGCCAGCACATCGAGTACGCCCGCGCGCTGGGCATGGACACCGTGGGGTTCTTGATGATGAGCCACATGATCCCTGCCGAGCAGCTTGCCGCCCAAGCCAAACTGATGGAAAGCTACGGCGCCACGTGCGTGTACATGGCCGACTCCGGTGGAGCGATGAGCATGCAGGATGTGCGCGAGCGTTTGCGCGCCTTCAAGGCGGTGCTCAAGCCCGAGACCCAGACCGGCATGCACGCCCACCACAACCTGGCGCTGGGGGTGGCCAACTCGATTGTCGCGGTCGAAGAAGGTTGCGACCGCATCGACGCCAGCCTCGCGGGCATGGGCGCCGGTGCCGGTAACGCGCCGCTGGAAGTGTTCATCGCCGCCGCCGACCGCCTGGGCTGGAACCACGGCACCGACCTCTACACCTTGATGGACGCCGCCGATGACATCGTCCGCCCGCTGCAAGACCGTCCGGTGCGGGTCGACCGCGAATCCCTGGCCTTGGGGTATGCCGGCGTGTACTCCAGCTTCTTGCGCCACGCGGAAATCGCCGCGCAGAAGTACGGCATCAAGGCGGTGGACATCCTCGTCGAACTGGGCAAGCGACGCATGGTCGGCGGCCAGGAAGACATGATCGTCGACGTCGCCCTGGACCTGCTCAAACGCTAACCCCACTGACCCCACACACCCCAATGTGGGAGCGAGCTTGCTCGCGATGACTGAGTGCCAGTCGACATCACCGTTGCCTGACACATCGCCATCGCGAGCAAGCTCGCTCCCACAGGAGAACCGGGCATGTTCGCCCTTGGAGCAACACCCATGACCACCGACATCGCCTACATCGCCAAGGCCCTGGACCAGGCAGCACGCAAAGCCGAAGCCGTGGCGCAGTTCAGTACCCACACGCCGTTCAGCCTCGATGAGGCCTACCAGATCCAGCGGGCATCGATGCACCATCGCTACGCTGGCGGCGAGCGCCAGATCGGCCTCAAACTGGGCTTCACCAGCCGGGCGAAGATGATCCAGATGGGCGTCGACAGCCTGATCTGGGGCTGGCTCACCGACGCCATGCTCGAAGAAGACGGCGGCATCGTCGACCTGCAGCGCTACATCCATCCACGGGCCGAACCCGAGGTGTGCTTTCTCACCCGGCGCACCATCGACCGCCCCTTGACCGCACTGGAAGCGGTCGACTACCTGGAAGCCGTGGCACCGGCGATCGAGATCATCGACTCGCGCTACCAGGCCTTCAAGTTCAGCCTCGAAGACGTGGTCGCCGACAACTGCTCCTCCGCCGGGTTGGTGGTCGGCGCCTGGTCCCGCGACTTCGCCGGCCTGGACAACGCCGGGGTGCTGATGCGCATCAATGGCCGGGTGGTCCAGGCCGGCTCCACGGCCGCGATCCTCGGCCACCCGCTGCGCAGCCTGGTGCAGGCCTCGCAGTTGCTGGCCAAGGCCGAGATCGCCCTGCCGGCCGGCAGCCTGATCATGGCCGGTGCCGCCACCGCTGCCGAAGCCCTGAGCCCGGGCGCCCATGTCAGCGTGCAGATCGCCGGTTTCGGCGAATGCGGCTTCAGCGTTGCCAACCACCCAGGAGCAGGACAATGAGCCTCAATCGATCGACCGTGGTCGCCGGCAAGGCGACGCCACGCGGACGTTTTCCCCACATCAAGCGCGCCGGTGATTTCCTCTACGTCTCCGGCACCAGCTCGCGGCGTCCCGACAACAGTTTCGAGGGCGTGGAAGTCGATGCCCTGGGCACCACCCGCCTGGATATTCGCGCGCAGACCCGCGCCGTGATCGAGAACATCCGCGACATCCTCAACAGCGAAGGCGCGGGCCTCGCGGACCTGGTCGAACTCAGCAGTTTTCTCGTCGACATGAACGACTTCGACGGTTACAACCAGGTCTACGCGCAGTACTTCGACGAAACCGGCCCGACCCGTACCACTGTGGCCGTGCACCAACTGCCCCACCCGCACTTGCGCATCGAAATCAAAGCCGTGGCCTACGCCCCCCTCAATGCTTAAGGACAACAAGATGGACAAGCATCACTTCAGTCCACCCCTGAACTTCAATCGCTGGATCGAAGAATACGCCCACCTGCTCAAGCCACCGGTGGGCAATCGCCAACTGTGGAAAGACAGCGACACCATGGTCACGGTGGTCGGCGGCCCCAACCAGCGCACCGACTTCCACGATGACCCGGTCGAGGAGTTCTTCTACCAGTTCAAGGGCAATGCCTACCTGAACATCTGGGACCGCGGCCAGTACGAGCGCATTGATTTGCGCGAAGGCGACATGTACCTGATGGCCCCGCACGTGATCCATTCGCCCCAGCGTCCGGAGCCGGGCAGCCTGTGCCTGGTGATCGAAAAGTCCCGTCCAGAAGGACAGTTCGATGCCCTGCAGTGGTCCTGCGCCCATTGCGGCACCCTGGTCAAACGCTATGAGTTGCAATTGCAAAGCATCGTCAACGACCTGCCGCCGGTCTATGAACAGTTCTACGCCACCAGCGACGCCGAACGACGTTGCCAGGGGTGCGGTGAGATCCACCCCGGTCGCGATTGGCAAACCTGGCACCGCACCCTCGAAGCGGTGAAACGCCCATGAAAATCGACATGCATTCGCACTTTTTCCCCACCATCAGCCAGGCCGAGGCTGCACGCCTGAGCGCCGACCGCGGGCCGTGGTTGCACACCAGCGGACGCACTGGGCAGATCATGGTCGGCGACCAGCCGTTCCGTCCGGTGCACGACGTGCTGTGGGACATGCACCGGCGCATCGAGCACCTCGACGAACAGGGCCTGGACGTGCAGATCATGTGCGCCACGCCGGTGTTGTTCGCCTACGATGCGCCGATCGAGCGCGCCCTGCCCTGGGCGCAACTGATGAACGACCGCGCCCTGGAAATGACCGCCGTGGCCCCGGACCGGCTCAAGGTCCTGGCCCAGGTGCCGCTGCAGGACATCGACGCCGCCTGCCGGGAAGCCAGTCGGGCCAAGGCGGCCGGCCATGTCGGTGTGCAGATCGGCAACCACGTCGGCAATCAGGATCTGGACCACGAAGGCCTGGTGAGGTTTTTCACCCACTGTGCCGAGGACGATATCCCAGTGCTGGTCCACCCGTGGGACATGATGGGCGGCGAGCGCATGCGCAAGTGGATGCTGCCGTGGCTGGTGGCGATGCCAGCGGAAACCCAGCTGGGGATTCTGTCGCTGATCCTCTCGGGTGCCTTCGAACGCATTCCGCCTTCACTGCGCCTGTGCTTTGCCCACGGCGGTGGCGGCTTCGCCTTCCTGCTGGGGCGTGTGGACAATGCCTGGCAACACCGCGACATCGTCCGCGAAGACTGCCCGAACCTACCGTCGAGCTACGTCAAACGCTTCTTCGTCGACTCCGCCGTATTCGATCCGCGCTCGCTGAAGTTGCTGGTGGACGTGATGGGCAGCGACCGGGTAATGCTCGGCTCCGACGCCCCGTTCCCCCTCGGGGAGCAGAGCATTGGTGCCGGGGTGATCGAGCATCCTGAGCTGGATCAGGCGACCAAGGCGCAGATCCTGGGAAGCAACGCCCAGGCGTTCTTCGGGCTCTGACCCAACGCTGCACCCAGCCCCGCCGCAAGCGATTGCCGCGGGGCTTTTACATGCCCCCCACACAGTGTTTTTCAGCTGCCCACAGATTTTTCCTACCCCCACCGGGATCTTGGGTGCCCATGGATTTTGCAGACACCCACCAAACCTGTGGGAGCGGGCTTGCCCGCGATGACAGTGTGTCAGGCACCACAATATTGAATGTCCCGGCCCCATCGCGGGCAAGCCCGCTCCCACCGAGATCTTCGGTGCCCACAGATTTTGCAGACACCCACCAAACCTGTGGGAGCGGGCTTGCCCGCGATGGCGGTGTGTCAGGCAGCATTGATGTTGAATGTCCCGGCCCCATCGCGGGCAAGCCCGCTCCCACAGAGATCTTCGGTGCCCATGGATTTTGCATATACCCACCAAACCTGTGGGAGCGGGCTTGCCCGCGATGGCGGTGGGTCAGGCAGCATCGATGTTGAATGTGCGGCCCCATCGCGAGCAGGCTCGCTCCCACCGGGATCGTGCTCGCTCGCAGGTTGTCCAGGCACAAAAAAAGGCGCCTTTCGGCGCCCGCTTTCAACCTGGCTTAAAACTTGTAGCGCACCCCCATCTGCAATCCCTCCGGGTTCTCGTTGCGCAACGGGCTTTCCAGGTTCCAGCTCACCGGGTAACGCACGTCCGAGTCGCGGTTGTGATGCACGTAGCCGTACACCGCATACAGGTCGGTCTGCTTGTTGAAGTTGTAGATGTACGCCAGGTTGATGCCCGTGGCGTCGCTCAAGGCTTGGTTCTTGCGGTCGTCCTTGTAGACCACGCTGGCGGCAATGTTCTGGGTGTCCCAGAAGTTGTGGCGAATCCCCAACTGCAGGTCGCTGCCGTTGGACTCGAAGTCCACCCAAGGTGCGTAGGCGTAGTAACCGACATAACGGTGATAGACCGCTGTCAGGTCCGTGGTGCCCATGCTGTAGACCACGGTGAAGTAGGCATCGGTCGCCTGCTCCATGGTGTGCTTGTCCCACAGATTGCGTTGGTACTTACGATCCACCGCGGCGGCAAAATACCAGGGGCTGTCGGCCCAGTAGTCGATGCTGGTGCTGTAGACCACGCCGTCGCGACTGCCATCGTTCTCGCCCAGGGTCGCCATGCCACGAAACTGATAACCCTCGTAGCGCGGGCTGATGTACATCAGCGAGTCGTCTTCACGCCACGGTGCATAGAACACCTGGACGTTGTTGACCAGGCTGTAGTCGTTGCCATAGAGGGGGTCGGCATAGCCGTAGCTGTTGGCCGAGGGGGTGTCCTGGCGACCGGCGCTGAGGGTCCCCCAGCGCTCGGAGATCACCTGGTAATAGACTTCGCGCTTACCCGTCGAGTCATCGGAGTGGGGGTTGTACATGGCTTCATAGACGGCGTTGAGCTTGATGTCGTCCGTCACTTCCTGGAAATACTTGAACTGGATACGGTTGGAGCTCAAGCCCGCACCCGTCAGCCGATCCACGGTGTCGCCTCCCGAGCGCGCCACTTCGTACGTCAGGTCGACCACCCCGGACACCTTGAACTCCGCATAGCAAGCGCCACTCATCAACGGAAGGGCGAGCAATAGTTTGCGCATGAAAAACTCCGGACACTGCACAAGCGCTGGCCGGTGGTTCGTTGTCGAACCACCGCCAGGCTTTGCTTATTTGTTTTTATGGTGAGTTGTCTGGTTTTCAGTCCCGGGCCGGCCAGGGTTTGCTCGGAGCCTCGAAATTCGGCTTGCCGAGCAACGGCGTCGACAGGGCGTAGAAGCCGTGGTTGGTGAAGACCCAGATCAGGTTGCGGTCGTACTCGGTGTAGGTGCCGTGGGTCAGGTTGCCCATGGCGTAACTGGCCACGTTCTTGGTATCGAACGGCGGCACGAAGTAAGCACCGATGGTCGGTTTGCCCGGCTCACGCACGTCGAACACCTGGACCCCGGCGTTGTAGAACGCGTACGGCAGGATGCCCTCGCGCGCGACACCAGGCTGGGTGTAGTAACCGGAACGCTTGGGCCCGAAGCTGCCCTTGCGCTGGCAGTAGTCGGTGAACGCGGCGTCGGCCGGTGGCGTCGGACGCGGCAGCACGTACTGGATCGCCGGCTTCTGCGGGTTGCTGACGTCCACCGCGAAGATGTCCTTCTTCGCCTCGAAGCAATCTTCCGACAGTGGGTAGCCACTGAAGTAAATGATCCCGGTCTTCTCCACTTGCGAGACGTCGATGTTGTCGCCTTCGGTACCGGCCACGCTCACCGGGAACTCCAGGTGACCGACCACTTTCATGTTGTCGGCCTGGGTGATGTCGACCACGTAGAGCCCCATCCCGCCCATGGCGGCGTAGCCGTATTTACCACCCTGCTCGACGGTTTTCGGAATGAACAGCGACATGCGCGCGCCCATCCAGGACGCACGGTTACCGGCGCGCGGGTTGGCCTTGAACACGGCTTCGTGCTGCGGGTCACCGACGATCTGGCCGGGAATGGTCAGCATGTCCAGGAGCTTGGGATTGCTCGGGTCGGACATGTCCCAGGACTGGTAGCCGGCGTTGTACAGGTCGTTGGGGTATTCGGTCAGTGCGTACTTGTCGCTCGGTGCGGCGGCCACGTACATCACGTCGCCCCCGAAGTAGGCGGGAATATCACGCACACCGGAGCCCTGCTGCTCGCCGATCGGCGCATCCGGGTGTTCGATGTCGGTGGTGCGGGTAGCGATCAGTTTCCAGTCGTCCGGCAACGGGCCATTCATCTCGTAGACCTTGAAGCCCTTGAGGTGCTTGGACTTGCGGATGGCCTCGACTTTGTCCGGCTCGCGGTACTTGTCGCTCAACACGCCAAAACGGCGAACCTCGAAGGACTGGACCATGATGTACTTGCCCAGTTTCTTGTTCCACTGCACCGACGCCGCGCCGAACATATCGTCCGCGGCATAGGGGTTTTCTTCCTTGCCCGGGCCGTCCGCGCCCCAGGTCGAGCCCTTGGTGAACACCAGCTTCACGTCTTTGGGGTGGGTGATATCGAAGATCTTCAGGTTGCGGCGCACGTACTGGTAGAGGTAGCGCTTGCCGTCGAAGTCGACGATGTTCTGCCAGGTGTGAAACGGCTCGACCGTGATCGGGTAGTAGGCCTCGACGGTCATGTTCTTGATGTAGCTTTTGGTGTCCCAGTAATCCAGCTCGCCAGCGAACGGCTCACCTTCATGGCTGAACGGCGTGGCCACCGGGTGGGTGAACTTGCCCGTCGCCTTGTCCATGCCATAACTGCCCGGGGCCGGCATCGGTGGGATCTTGTCCACCGACAAGGCCGTCTGCTGTTTGACGAATGGGTCGCTGATATTGACCGGTTTCGAGCTGTCCGCCTGGACACTGGCGCACAGGCCCAGCATCACGCAGGCGCTCAGCGCGCTGGTCAAAAAAGGCACACGGCAAGTGCTGGGGAGTCGCATTGTTTTCATTATTCACTCCAGTGGTGTTGCCCGGGTGGGCAGTACAGGGGGTCTACAAAATGTCGATCGGGTAATCGGTGATCAGGCGAAAGTCATCCAGATCGCCGGAGCCCTGGTCGCGATCGGCCCGGTGCCAGGCCTGCCGGGCCCGCACACTCAAGCCCTTGGCCGGACCGGACTGGACCACGTAGCGCAGTTCCAGGTTGATTTCGTGATGCTGGCCGTCGTCGCCATAACGCCCGGCGTAGGGACTGTTGGCGGCGATGTGGCTGCCATCAATGCCCCAACCGCGCACATAGCGACTCATGAAACTCAGGCCGGGCACGCCGTAAGTAGCCAGCGCGAGGTCGTAACGCAGTTGCCAGGAACGCTCCTGCGGGCCGTTGAAGTCGGCGAATTGCGCCGCGTTGGGCAACAGGATCGAGGCCCCCTGGTCGTTGCCGTTGCGGCCGTGGCGGTCCTTGTCGCCGACACCGAGGTAATCGAAGGGGGTATCGCCGTCGATCTTCTGCAGCCCCAGCAACCAGCGATGACCACCGCTGCGCCAGAACGTCGAGAGGCCCAGGCTGGTGTTATTGATCTCGCCCGCCTTGGCCCGCCCCTCGTCCAGGGTGCGGTAGGCCGTCAGGCCCAGGCCGAGCTGGTTGTGCGAGTCGAGGTCGATGCGTGCGTCGAGGTTGGCGTAGTACTGGTTCCAGATATCCTTGAAGCGCGAGCCGTACAACGTGGCGCTCAACCCCGGCGTCAGTTGGTAGGTGCCGCCCAGGTAGTCCGCCGCCGGTGTGGTGACCCCGGCCATCACTGCCCACAGGTCGCCATCAGCATTGGTGGTCACCGGGCTGGTGCCGGAGGTGAAGTGCCCGGCCTGGACCTCCAGCGCCTCCACTTCACGGCTGATCAGCGACAGGCCCGTGGCGGTCTGCGGCACGATGCGAAAGTGACTGACGCCAAACACCGGGGTTTCCGGACGCTGCTCACCGTACTTGAGCACGCTGTCGGACAACCGCAGCTTCAGCGCCGCACCGGCCTTGCCGTAGCTGTCGGCCGGCTCGCCGTCATCGTGCACCGGCAGGTTGCCGGTACCGGACTTGTCCGCCGGGGCATCGAGTTTCAAGCCCAGGTAGGCGAAGGCATCCACGCCCACCCCCAGCGTGCCCTCGGTGAATCCGGAGCTGAACTGGCCAAGCACGCCTTGCGTCCAGTCGCGGGCATCGCGGCGGCCGTCTTCCTTGCTGCGGTTGAAGTAGGAGTTGCGCAGCAACAATTGCGCGCTGCTGTCGGCGATAAATCCGCGCGCCGGTTCTGCGGCGAACGAAGTCATCGCGCAGGCGCAGGCCAACAACAGAACGGTGGTTCTGGCGTGATTCATGACAACTCCGTGTGAAAGGTGGGCCGCTAAACACACAACCTGTGGGAGCGGGCTTGCCCGCGATAGCGGTGTGTCATCCAACCGTGACGTTGGATGTGCCGACCTCATGGCGGGCAAGACCGCTCCCACAAGGACTGTGTCTGGCCCTCATGTTTTCGGATTTAGAAAACGCCGGACCGTCCCTGGTCAGGCAGCGCCACTCAACGTTGCAGTGGCAAGGGCTTGGGCGCGTCTGTCGGGTGCACGGCCTTTTGCCGGAAGCGCAGGAAGTAGATCAACAGGATCACCGCCAGGAACGGAATGCCACACAGCAAGGTCGGGGCAAACTCTTCGGTGAACAACGTGGTGACCATCACCGCCAGCATCAGCAGCAACCCGCCCAGGCTGGTCCATGGGTACCCCCAGAGCTTGAAGGCCAAGGGTTGACCGGCCTGGCGGCGGCGGAAGAACAGGTGCGTGAGGAAGATCCCGGCCCAGGTGAACATCGCACCGAACATGGCGATCGACATCATCAGGGTGAAGGCTTTTTCCGGGTAGGCCAGGTACAGCAGCGTTGCCAGGCCAATTCCCACCGACGACAGCAGCAGCGCTGACAGCGGCACCCCTTTGCTGTTGAGGCGACCGAACACCGCCGGTGCCTGGCCGGCCCGCGACAGGCTGAACATCAAGCGCGTGGTGATGTACAGCTGACTGTTCATGGCCGACAGGGCGGCAATCAGGATCACCGCGTTGAACACCGCGCCGGCATAAGGCACACCAGTGGCCGCCATCACCGTGACAAACGGGCTCTGGCCGCCGCTGTTCTGGCCCCAGGGCACAATCGCCAGGACCAGGGCGATGGTCAGCAGGTAGAACACCACCAGGCGCACCACGGTAATCCGGAACGCGCGGGTCACTGCACGCTGCGGGTCCTTGGCCTCACCGGCCGCCACCGCGATCATCTCGATACTCAGGTAGCTGAAGAACGCGACGATCACCGCCACCCAGGTGCCCCACCAGCCATTGGGGAAAAAGCCCCGGTCGTTGCTGTAGTTGGCAAAGCCGATCGAGGAGTCGGCCGGCGCGCCGTACACCACATAGGCGCCCAGCAGGATGAACACCACGATGGCGCAGAGCTTGATCAGCGAGAACAGGTACTCGATGGCCCCAAATACCTTGACGCTGAAGGCGTTGGCGACGATCAGCGCCATGGAGAACGCGACCATCCAGTAGCCACCCGGCACGTCCGGGTACCAGTACTTCATGTACATCGCCGCCGCCGTGATCTCGGTCCCGACCGCAAACACGATCGACGACCAGTAGGCGTAGCGGATCGCGAAGCCAAACCAGGGCGCCACGTAGAACTCGGCAAAGGAACCGAACGACCCTGAGGTCGGATGGCGCACGGTCATCTCCGCCAGGCAGCCCATCAGCAAGAGGGCGATCAAGGCACCGATGCCATAGCTGACCAGGACGCTGGGGCCGGCAAAACCGATGGCAAAACCGCTGCCCAGGAACAGGCCGGTGCCGATGGCGCCACCAATGGCGATCATCGACAACTGGCCGCTGGTAAGGCTCTGCTTCAAGCCTTTTTCGCGGTCTATCAAGTGTTCGAAGGTGCTGGTTGTTTTTGTCATTGCACGTTTGCTCCGAATCGGTGGGAGGAACTCAGGTCACTGACTTGCGGGCCAGGAACTCCGGGCGATCCCATTCTTGTTGTTCGAGAATTTCACGCAGGGCGACCACGCTGTCCCAGACATCGACATAGCGGATGTACAGCGGGGCAAACCCGAAGCGCAGGATGTCCGGCGCGCGGAAGTCGCCAACGATGCCCCGGGCGATCAGCGCCTGCATCACCGCATAGGCTTGCTCATGCGCCAGCGACACCTGGCTGCCGCGTTCTTCGCCGTTGCGCGGTGAGCGCAACTCGATGCCCAGGCCCGCCAGTTGCTCATCGCACAACTGGATGAACAGATCGCCCAGGGCCACGCTTTTCTCGCGCAGCAGGTTCAGGTCGACGCCATCGAACACCTCCAGTGCGGCCTCCAGCGCCAGCACGCCGAGTTGGGGCGCGGTGCCGGTGAGCATCCGGTCGATGGTCGGGTGGGGGCGGAAGTGATGGTCGAAATCGAACGGCTTGGCGTGCCCGTGCCAGCCCGTGAGCGGCTGGCGGATATGCGGGATGTGGCGTTCGGCAACAAACACGAAGGCCGGCGCACCAGGCCCGCCGTTGAGGTACTTGTAGCCACAGCCCACGGCGAAGTCGGCGTTCACCCCATTGAGTGCAATCGGCATGGCTCCGGCCGAATGGCACAGGTCCCAAACCACCAGCGCGCCAACCGCATGGGCCCGCTCGGTAATGCGCGCCATGTCGTAGCGCTTGCCGGATTTGAAGTTGACGTGGGTCAGGGACACGATCGCCACGTCTTCATCCAGGGCATCGAGAATCTCGTCCGGTTCGACGCAGCGCAGTTGGCTGCCGGTCAGTTCGGCCACGCCATCGGCGATGTACACGTCGGTGGGAAAATTGCCCTTCTCCGCCAGGATCACACTGCGCCCAGGACGCAGGCGAGTCGCCGCCACCAGTACTTTGAACAGGTTGATCGAAGTCGAGTCGGCAACGATCACCTCGTGCCCCTGGGCACCAATCAAAGCGGCGATTTTCGCGCCGGTGCGCTGCGGGGCCGGGTACCAGTTGGCATCGTTCCAGGAACGAATCAGGCCCTGGGCCCATTCCTGCTTGAGGACTTTCTCGATGCGCGCGGGAATGTGTGCCGGCATCGCGCCCAACGAATTGCCATCGAGGTAGATCTCGCCCTCCGGCAAATCGAAACGCTCACGCGAGGCGCCCAAGGCATCAAGACGGTCAAGGTACTCAAAATCCGCTCGCGTCGCGGGGCTGGACATGGACATACAGGCTCCTTCAGGATTTTCTTTTTCTAATAAGGTCGACGGTCTGCGGCTTGAGGGGCAGTCCGCTACGAAGTGGCTTGATGCTACCCTCGCATGCCATTACCCGAAAATAGAAAAGCCTGCGTCAAGTATTCTCGACTGTTATAGCCAGCCAATCCGCACATCGGCTCAATCGCCCTGCAATGCACCATCTGTCACACACCGTTCACTCATTGTTCAGATTCGCCGCCCTATACTTTGCCGCCCTCCTCCCCGCTCTTTCCTTCGGTGGCCCCCAGCACATGACGCGCCCAGCTCCGTTGTTATTCCTGCTCGCCGCCCTGCTGTTTTTCTTTGCCCTGGGCAATCACCAACTGCAAGGCTCCACCGAAGCCCGGGTCGCCGGAATTGCCATGCAGATGCACCTGGACAATGACTGGGTGACCCCCCGCCTGCTCGACCAAGCTTTTCTGGAAAAACCTCCCCTGAGCCTGTGGCTTGATGCGGCAGCGATTCGCACATTCGGCGGCACGCCCTGGGCGGTGCGCCTGGCGTCGGCCTTTGCCGGGTTGTTCAGCGTGATGCTGCTGTATGGGGCGCTGCGCCGCTTTGGCCGACCCAAGGCGATCGCCTTCAGCGCCGGGATCATGCTGGCCACCATGGGCAGTTACTGGGGCAATGTGCGCGGAGTCGGTGAAGATGCACTGCTGAGCCTGGGGGTCAGCCTGGCGTTGCTGGCCTTCTATCAGGCCCATCGACAACAGGCTGCCCGGCAGAGTGCCAAGGCCAGCTGGATGGTGTTCGCGCTCGGCATCGCCATCGCCACGTTGAGCAAGGGCATGCTCGGCCTGGCGATGCCGGGGGTGGTGATCTTTGCCTTCCTGCTGGCCGAGACCTTGATCGACAAGCGCTTCACACCGGCGCGCTGGGTACGCCCGGCACTGATGACCGTGTTCGGTCTGATTCCGCTGCTGATCTGGCTGTGCATGCTCTACCAGCGCGGCGGCGCATCGGCCCTGGCGGAGGTGCTGCTGACCAACAGCGTCGGGCGTTTTAATGGCTCGTTCGTCGAGGCCGGCCACTACGAGCCGTTCTACTACTACCTGGGCAAACTGCCAGAAGCCTTCCTGCCGTGGAACATCCTGGTCTACCTGGGGCTGTGGCACTTTCGCAAAAGCCTGGCGAGCAACCGCTACCTGCTGTTCTTCACCCTATGGCTGTTGGCGCAGTTCCTGATGCTGACCCTGGCGTCGAGCAAACGCACGGTGTACCTGATGTCGATGACACCCGCCGCCGCGGTGATCGCGGCGGAATATGCCGCAGTGCTGTTCGAGCGCCTGCGCGAGCACACCACGGCGAGCAATTGGCTGGGCAAGGTCGCGCGTTCCCGCCGGGCTATCGCCATTGGCCTGCTCAGCCTGGTCATTGCGGCGTACTTGGGTGCCGCCCAATGGGCCGCGCCGCGCGCAGACCGGAGCTTGTCATTCCTGCCGCTGATGCAACAGATCCAGGCGCTCCAAGCCGAGGGGCGGCAAGTGGCGCTGTACCAGGCCAACGAACGAACGGCCGGGGCATCCGTGTTCTACACCCGGAGCATGCTCAGGAATCTACGGACAGAAGCCGAGTTGACCGCCTACCTGGGCACTTCTCCCTCCCACGTAGCGCTGATCGCCAGCGACCAGGAGCCCGCGCCGCCGCTGCAGATACTGCAGAAAATGTCGGTGAGCCGGCAGGCGTATTACTTTGTGGGGGAGTAACACTGCCAGTAGCTGTAAGCCTTTCAGGACTTCAGCCGAAGGCATCACTTTGCAAAGCAGGCCAATCACTTAGAGAGAAAGCCTACATACGCCAAAGAAACATCTGATTTATCTTCCTTTACCCCGTCATCTAGCGTGCGTCCTTTCGAGCAAACAAGGACACACGTCGCATGAAGCGCTATCACATCACTGTCGGGGCCAAGACCACCGCCCGAGACGGCAATGAAGTCGAATGAGCAAAGCCGAATTTGTCGTGGGTTCTCTCGGCGGAGCCATTCTCATACTGATATTCATCTGGATCGCCGTCGCGCTCTACCTGGCCTACACCAAGATGGATGTGATGCTGGAGCACCTGAAGAACAGTTCAGCGGTCAAGGCGCTGGCGTTCTATCGACAACTCGGAGTCTGGGGACACTTGAAGTTGATAGGGGAAATTGCTGCGCTCATCACCTCCCCCGACAAGTGTAATAAAAGCGGCCGCCTCAGCGCGCAAGATATCGAGAACTTCCCCGCGCCACTGAAAAAAAAGCTGGCTGGTTCTAGTCACTATCGGCGTATTCATTTGCCAGCGAGGTCGATCTCACGCTCGCCTTCGCTGGCAATCTCCTATGTAGGTCGTGACCTGCGCTGCAGGACCGACCTCAACCTGCTGCCTCGACCTGCGTCGCAGAGTCCGCAGCCTTGACCTTCTGCAGCACCGGCACATCCAGCCGCGCCCGGCCATAGAACGCCAGCGCCGTCAGCAAGCAGGTCAGCCAGACGAAGATCCCCGCCCAAAAGGTGTGGGACATGTAGTGCCAGCCTTGCAGGACCCGTGTGGTGCCATAGATGAAGCCCAGTCCCAGCGAGCCCCACAGGATGGCCTTGGAAAAGCGCCACTGATGACGCCGGGCCACGAAGTACAGGGCCAGCATGGTGAAGCCGCCGGAGGCATGGCCGCCTGGCCAGCAGCGGCCGTCGCCCGCTTCCTTGAACAACTGGAAGTTGCTGTACCACTCGATATGCGCGAGCTTGCCGCCATAGAGGGTGGTCTCGATCGGGCAGTACACGCTGGTGTGCGCCTTGAGGAAGTGGATCACCCCGGTGCAGAGGGCGAAGGCAAACACCACGAACCAGAAGTCCCGACGATGCTCGGTGGTAAAGCGCAGCACTGGCGCCACCTTGCTTCGCTCGAGAAATCCACTGAAGCGCGGGTATTTTCCGGCATTGATCCGCGGCCAGGCAAACGACAACAACCCGCCGATCAGGGCGATTTCTGCGGTCCAGTTCGGCACGATCCGCGCCCATTTGTGGGTGAACTGCTCAAACAAGCGGATGTGATCGAGTGGGAAAGTCTGGCTGACTGGGTCGAACAACAGGTTACTGAAGGCTATGTCGACCTGGGTCATGTCGAACAACAGGAACACCAGCGCCGCACAGAGCAGCGCGATTCCCAGGTTCATCCAATAGAATCGCTGGCGCGCGAACAGTTGCATCGTGGATCCCCACTCGGTATCGATCGCCGGACACTAAAGACCGGCAGGTGGGTGGTTGGTGAAATGAATGTGAAAAAAACCTGATCTCAGGCAAGCCCTCCGACAACGCGCTGAATAGCGGTGATCCGCTTGTGACAAAAATCGGTTCAGCTATCGCGACTGCGGCCGATACAGGCCATCTACACCCCTTGCTGGCTCCCAAAAAAAACAATCTTCCAGCCCAATGACGACTAAGTAGTGCAACGTTCCTGGAGGAATTGTTTATGAATAGCTGGTTCGCCAACATCAGCGTCAACCTCAAGCTGGGCCTGGGTTTCGGCCTGGTGCTGGCCCTTACCTGCGTGCTCGCCCTGACGGGCTGGACCAGCCTGGGCGGGTTGATCGACCGCAGCAACTGGATGAGCGACATTACCCGCCTCAACGCGGGGCTGACCAAGCTGCGCATTACCCGCCTGCAGTACATGCTGGCCAACGGTGACGAGGGCGTGGCCCAGACCGTGCAAAGCTCCCTCGATGACTTCAAGGCCCAGCAACAGGCCCTGCTGGCGCAGTTCAAGAGCCCGGACAACCTCAAGCTGCTCCGCGAGCAAGGCGCGGTCATCGACGCCTACCAGCAATCGCTGAACAAAATGCGCAACGCCTACCTGGCTGCCAACAGTGCGCGCCAGGCCATGGGCGACAACGCGGAAATCGCCAACAACCTGATCAACGACATCAACAGCCGTGTGCGCCAGATGCCCCTCAGCGACCAGCGTTTCGAGCAGTTCCAGGCCATCACCGAGGCCAAGGAGCAGTTCCTGCTGGCCCGCTACGAAGTGCGCGGCTACACCGCCGACAGCAACCCGGCCACCGAGCAGAAGGCCGCCGTGCAACTGGACGCCGCGATTGCCAGCCTGAAAACCCTCAACCAGCATTTTGCCGACACCCAGGGCGACGCCCTGCGCCAGCTGGAACGGGTGCTGAGCAGCTACCGCAGTGCCTTGCAGACTTACAAGGCAGCCAATAGCCAAGCCATCACCGCACGCCAGGAAATGACCGTCCAGGGCAGCGACATCGTGACCCGCAGCGACGCGCTGTATCAGATCCAGCTCGATCGTCGCGACATCGAAAGCGCCCAGGCCCGCACCCTGCAACTGATCAGTACCTTGCTGGCCTTGCTGGTCGGCGTGCTCGCCGCAGTGCTCATCACCCGCCAGATCACCCGTCCGCTGCGCGACACCCTGGCAGTGGTCGAACGGATTGCCAGCGGCGACCTGACCCAGGACATCCGCGTGACCCGTCGCGACGAACTTGGCGTATTGCAGCAAGGCATCGCCCGCATGGGCGTGACCCTGCGCGACCTGATCAGCGGCATTCGGGATGGCGTGACCCAGATCGCCAGCGCCGCCGAGGAGCTATCGGCGGTGACCGAAGAAACCAGCGCCGGGGTCAACAGCCAGAAGGTCGAGACCGATCAGGTCGCCACCGCCATGCACGAGATGACCGCCACCGTGCAGGAAGTCGCGCGTAACGCCGAACAAGCCTCGCAAGCTGCCGCGGCCGCCGATGGCGAAGCCCGTGAAGGTGATCGGGTGGTCAACGAAGCGATCACCCAGATCGAGCGCCTCGCCAGTGAGGTGGTGCGCTCCACCGAGGCCATGAGCGTCCTGCAGAAGGAAAGCGACAAGATCGGCAGCGTCATGGACGTGATCAAGGCCGTGGCCGAGCAGACCAACCTGCTGGCGCTCAACGCCGCCATTGAAGCGGCGCGGGCCGGTGAAGCGGGACGTGGCTTCGCCGTGGTTGCCGACGAAGTGCGCGGCCTGGCGCAACGCACGCAGAAATCCACCGAGGAAATCGAAGGCCTGGTGGCCGCATTGCAGAACGGCACCCAGCAGGTCGCCACGGTGATGAGCAACAGCCGCAGCCTGACCGACAGCAGCGTGCAACTGACCCGCAAGGCCGGCTTGTCGCTGGAAAACATCACCCGCACGGTGTCGAATATCCAGTCGATGAACCAGCAGATCGCCGCAGCAGCCGAGCAGCAAAGCGCGGTCGCCGAGGAAATCAGGCGCAGTATCGTCAACGTGCGCGACGTCTCGGAACAGACCGCCGCCGCCAGCGACGAAACCGCCGCCTCGAGCATTGAACTGGCACGCCTGGGTAACCAGTTGCAGATGATGGTCAGCCACTTCCGGGTCTAGGCCTAAGCGTTAAATCACAGCTGCGCGTCATCGTTGACGCGCAGCTTTGCCTTACCGCGTACCGCGTTGGCGCAACGCCGACGGCATGAAGTAGGAGTCCTCTGGCACCGGCTGGGAAAAGTCTACGGTTTGCGACTCTTCGTTATCCAGGTTCTGCACGTAGTAACGGCGCGCCTGCAAGTCGTGGAACACGTCCAGCGCACTCCAGGTGGTGGGCAGGTCGTAGAAGTTCTTCAGGTAGCCCATCGACACCCGCCACAACTCCCCTCGCCCGTCGTACTGGTCCACCACGGCCGCGCCCCAGCTGTCCTCGTCGAGAAACAGCACGCGCTTGGAGTAGATGTGCCGCGAGCCCGGCTTCAGCGTGCCCTCCACCACCCACACCCGGTGCAGCTCATAGCGGGTGAATTTCGGGTTGAGGTGCCCCGGCGTGAGCAGGTCCGCGTACTTCACTTCAGGGCTGGTGACCTTGTAGTTGTTGTAGGGAATGTAGACCTCTTTCTTGCCCACCAACTTCCAGTTGTAGCGGTCTGGCGAGCCGTTGAACAGGTCGGTGTCGTCCGCCGTGCGCAAGCCATCGGAAGAAGCGATCGGGGTGTCGTACGCCAGGTTCGGTGCCCGCCGCACACGACGTTGCCCGGCGTCGTAGACCCAGGCCTGGCGTGGGTCCTTGATCTGGTCCAGGGTCTCGTGCACCAGCGCCGCACCACCGGCCAGGCGCGCCGGGCTCTTCACGAAGGCCAGGTAGTAGAACAGGATGTTTTTCAGGTCGGCGAACTGCCCACCCGGACGGTAGTAGGTGAACAGCCCTTCCTGTTGCGAAGTCACCAGGGCGAAGCTGCCATTGCGCTGCACCGGTGCTTCGGAAGCGCGCCGCACCACATAGATTCCGCGATAGCGGGTGATGTGGTTCCACAACGCCTCGACGCCGTCCTTGGGCACCGGGAACGGCACGCCGCCATAGGCATCGCTGAAGCCGTTGCCACCGTCCAGCAACTTGGCCGAAGTGGCGTTCTTGAAGGTGTTGTCGTACAGCCACTGCGGCGCCGAGCCGGAGCGACGGCTGGGGTAGATCGGCATCTGGAAGGTGTCGGGGTAGCTGTTGAACAACGCGATCTGACCCGCCGTCAACTGCCCCTTGTACTGTTCCAGGTTGGCCTTGGTGATGGTGAACAACGGCTTGTCGGTGGGGAATGGGTCCAGGTGATGCTTGCCCGGCACATAGCCCTTGGGCGCCTGAGTGATGCCGCCATCCCAGGCCGGGATGGTGCCGGCTGCGTTACCCGCACGCTCGGCGCCCAGGGGCGTCAGGCTGGTTTTCAGTTGTTGCGCGTCCTGGGGTGACAGCGCGGCCAGCGCGCTGCCCGCTGCCAGGCTGAGGACCAGCGCCAGGCTGGTCTTGAGCAATCGTGGTGTGTGAAGCATGGATGTTCTCCGAATCAAAGGCAGGGCCACGGCGCCCACATGCCAGGGGGCCTGAACCGTCACAGGAAATACTTGAGGTTAAAACCGACGTTGTCGCGGTCACGAATGCTGTTGTTCTGCCCACCGCCGTAGAACTCGGTGTATTGCAGCTCCGCTTCCAGCTTGTTCTGGTAGTTGGCCTTGATCCCCAGGGTGTAGGCCTTGCGCCCTTCGATGGTATTGCCGGCCTGGTAGCTGTTGCCCTTGAAGTCGTCTTTGTAGACCGCGTACGGCGAAACGTTGACCCCGGCGTACACGTCGTTCCAGGTGCCGTTGACCATCAGGGTGTAGCTGTAGGAGTCGCGATTGATCTGATCGTCCCGATCACCGCCCGAGACATAGGAGGTGTTGCCGGTGCCGGCGTAGTAGCGGTTGCTGCCGTCGAAGGCGGTGTACTGCAGGCTGCTGCCGCGCAAGTGCTCGGAGGCCAGCTCGAATACGCCAAACAGCGAATCGAACGACAGGTTCGGGCCGAAGTTGTAGATGCTGCCCAGCGAGGTGTTGAACGCCTCCACGCGCTCGGCGTTGTTGATCTGGCTGTCGAGGGTGACCATCTGCCCGCCGACGTTGATCGACTGGCCGGTTACCGCAGCGGCTGCGCCGTTGGCCAGGTCACCGATCAGGTCGTTGGTCGCCGCGATGCCAATCGGCAGGTTCGGCCGGTAGGCCAACTCACCGAAGACCGAAGCCTGACCCAAGGTGGTGTTGAAGCTGAAGCCATACATGCGGATGTCTTCGGCGTAGCGGCGATTGGCCTGGATATTGCCCATCACGTCGGCGGTGGCCAGGCCATTGGCCAATGCAGCGGCCTGGCTACCGGCCAGACCGCTCAACAGATTGGTCAGGGCGTCCATGTCGATGCCCTTGTAGCCACCCAGATTGGCGGCGATGGTCGGCTCCTTGGCGTGGTAGTTGACCATGTACACGCCGAACTCGGTGCTGTTGAGCTCTTCGGCGATGTAGCGGAAGGCGAAGCCGAACTGGCCGTCGTTACGCGCGTTGATGTCCTTGCCGATGGACGCCACCTTGAGGGTGTTGCCGTAGGCCGGGGTCACGCCGTTGGCGTACAAGCCGGTGCTGCCCAGGATCTGGTTGAGCGCCGGGTTGTTGCCCAGCGCTTCGTACAAGCCGATCACGTTGCCAAAGCCCGGCACTGGCGTATCCAGGGCGGTGCCGCTGAAGTTGTTGTAGCCGGTGTTGCCGCCGTCGGCGAACAGGTCCCCCTGGGAGTAGAAGGTGCCGACCGGATCGATGCGGGTTTCTTTCCAGTTGGTCTGGTAGAAACTTTCCATGGTCAGGTTATCGCTCAGGCCGATGTTGAAGCTGACCGCCTCCACTGGCATCAGCACTTCCTTGACCTCGGCACCCGGCAGGCGGTACTTGGCCGCGTCCACCGGGTTGGTGGTGTTGATCCCGCCGCGATAGAAAATACCTTCGCCCCAGTTGAATACCTGGCGACCCAGGCGCGCCGTCACCGGCATCTGCGCCACGTCCCAGTTGCCATAGACGTAGGCGTCGAGCATCTCGACCCGGCTGCCGGCGATGTCGCGAGTCTCGTCGGTGAAATGGTCGTCGTCGGGGTAACTCTGGCTCGGTTGCGAGGGGCTGTTGTTGCGGTAGTAATCGTTGCGCTTGTCCATCAACTGAGTGTCGTAGAACGCGGTGCCGCGCATGAACACCCCGTAGTTCTGGTAGTTGGCTTCCAGCTCCGAGGTGATCTTGTACACCTCGGATACCAGCCCGGTGTCGAAGTTGCGATTGCCATCGTTGGTGTTGACGTCGTCGTTGCTCTTGTCCCGTCCCTGGACCCGCCACAAGCGACCGTAGGACAAGGTGCTGTCGAACGAGCCCGTGACCTGGTTGTCCAGTACCTTGAACTCGGCAGCCAACGCGCCATCGACCACGCATAGCTGCAACAGCCCTGCCAGGCCTACCCCGGATATCGCCGCGCCCGAATGGCGTAATCGAATCCTCATGCGGTGTTCCTCCCTTCCCTGATCTTGTTGTTTTTGTTTTCGGGCAGCGGTTAAGGCGCTGCGTTGCCTGCCACCGCTGGCGCGAGTCCGGCACCGACATAAATCCGGCTGTGCGCACCGAAATGCCCCAACAACTGGAACAGCTGCTGGTTGAGTAATGGGTGGTCGTAGTCTTCGGTTTGCAGCTGATTGCCACTGCTGAAATTGCTGGTAGCCGGCGCCGTCTCCAGCCATTCACCGATGGCCTGGTCAAACATGGCGCCGGCCTCGGCGGACTGAGCGCTGACCACGTCGCGCAGGTAGTCCACCGAATAGGGCGGGTAGCTGGTGTCTTGTGCGGTATCGGCGTAGGCCTGGAGCATCGGATGCACCGGCTGCCCGCTGCGCAACAGGCTGTAGAGCCAGGCGGCCTGATACTTCTCCACCTCCATATGGCGACTGGCAACCCGCTCGATGGCCGCGCGCTTGTCACTGTCGTAACCGGCCAGGGCCTGGCCTTCCATCAGCAGCATGCTCGCCAGCTCGACGCCCGGCAGTGGCTTGGCGTGATAGGGCTGGGTCAGGTCCTGAATGTGGTGCAGGCCCCAGCCAAGAAAGCGGTAACCCCAGTAGGAATGGCCCGTGGCGAACGCCAGTCGCGCCAGGCCCAGGTACTGATAGGCGCGCCAATCCGGCCAACTGCGCTGCAGAAAACCGGCGGCGGCATAGACCACTGGGCTCTCGTGGAAGAAGCCCATATGGAACGGCGCCTGGGAGCTGTACTGGAATCGCTCATCGCCGAACGGCTGCGGACCGAAGCCGTAGACCGCGGCCACCTCGCCGGGGTTGTCGCTGAACAGGTTGATGTCATGCCCGTAATCCGGCTCGTCGGCGGCGCTGGCCAGCACGGCCAGGGGCGCGACGTGTTCACCCTGCTCGAGCAGGATGAAGCGCTGGCGATTCCACGGCGACAGGGTCTGCTCGACCATCACCTGTTCGGCCTTGAGGTGCGCGCGCTGTGGCTGGTCCTGCCCGGGCATCGGTTGGATCACCATGGCCAGGTGGATCTGCGGATTGACCCGCAGGGCGTTGAGAAACGCCTGGCGCACATTGTCCCCCGGCGTAGCGGGCAACTTCAGGTTGTCGGGACGTGGCGGGTACTGGGCAAAGTGCTGACGAGCGAATTGCTCCTGCTGCTCGAGCAACTCGGCGATGGCGCCATATTGCTCAGTGAGGAACTGCTCCAGCGGCTCGACCGTGACCTGGGGCGCCTCGCGCAGGGCCGGCAACTCCTGCAACGCCAGGTAGCTGCCGACCGTATGGTTGGACCAACCCCACGCCGCCGGAGCGGTGCCGCAGAGCAGCAGCAGGAGAATTGTCAGCTTCATTGCTTTTGGTTCTTATTGGCTGAATTCGAGCACTGAGCCTAACAACCGACCCCGGCCCTGACACTGTCCAATCTGGCCAAAAAAACTCTCCGATAGCGCCATCGCGAGCAGGTTGGGTGGCGGTATACACAATCTGCGAACAGCTAAAATCCATTGTGGGAGCGAGCCTGTGGGACCAGGTTTACCCGGGATGGCGGTGTGTCAGGTCGATAAATGTTGGCTGTGCTGGCCCCATCGCGGCATAGGTATCTACACAACTGTGGTGCGACCAGGATGTTGGATTAGACCGAGTACATATCCATTTCTTCGGTAACGGCCTCCTATGGTTCCGCCTGACGGCGGCTCACTTTTGA
>NZ_CATKPN010000059.1:0-41020 GCF_949767245.1 Pseudomonas sp. IT-P176 | reverse complement strand
AAGAAATGGATATGTACTCGGTCTAATCCAACACCCTGGCCGGCCCACAGGTGCAACGTCGCACCACAGCTGTGTAGATATACCTAGACCGCGATGGCGATATCTGGAAGGCCATCGCGGGCAGGCCGGGAGCGGCAAGCATCAGGCGAGGCCTCAGGTCATCGGGGTCTCGATAAACGCCGGCTGCTGTTCGGCATACGCGGTAAATGCGCTGATCAGTGGAAACTGCGTGATGTCGACCTGATCGGGCACCACCAGCAAGGTGAAGCTCCAAGCTACGGCGAGGGTGATGCCGTCCTGTTGCAAGGTGCCATCCATAGGCAGCGGTTGCCTGGCCAGTTCCCGCTCCAGTGCCGAGTACGCCGCATGCAATTGCCCGCTGACCCGCTCCAGCCAGGGCGCATGTTGTTTCTCGGCGGGGCGCAAGTTGCGTTCGTAATAGATCTGCACCGACTTCTCGCACGCGGCCAATGCCAGGCCGATCAGCCGCAAGGAGCGCAGGCGCTGATCCAAGGACGCCGGCATCAGGCTTTTACCCGGGCTGCCCAGGGCTTGCAGGTAGTCGATGATCAGGGTCGAATCCATCAGCACTTCGCCGTCGTCCAGCACCAGCGTGGGCGCCTTGACCACCGGGTTGATCGCCTGGAACGCCTCGAAACCGCGGAACACCGAAATCGAGGCGTGCTCGAACGGGATGTCCAGGGTCTTGAGGCTGATGGCGACACGTCTTACATAAGGTGAGTCGAGCATTCCGATCAGCTTCATGTACAACTCCTTGGAGAGTGGCGGGGCTAGGGACAGAATCTAGCGCTAAATGACTGGCCTTGAACACTTCTGGCGGGCGCCTGTCGCCGTTTGTCTTCTATATACAGCCGCTGGGTTGAATTTCTTGCTATAAACGCACTCCGATAAACGCCCAAAGCTTGCCGCAGAGCAATTTAAGGGCTTTGTCAGACAAATTCCCTGTCTTTTCAGTTGCTGAGGCCGCCCCTCGGCCTTAGACTGCCGCCCCCTCGTAAATTGACTGCTGGGTGGCGCTTGGAATGTATGGCGCCTTTGCGAAACCTGGCAGGTTGACCGGAACGCATCCTGATTCGCCTTAATGCACGTATTTTTTATAGAGAAATCAATGACAAAGGATAAGTTGCTGGCCATGCCGGCGGATGACTACATGAATGCCGAGCAACAGGCTTATTTCACTGAGCTGCTGCAAAACATGAAGGTGGAAACCCACGAGCGTATCGAGCAGAACCGCATCGCCATTGAAAGCCTGGACACCCCGGCAGATCCGGCTGACGCGGCTTCGGTCGAAGAAGAGCGCACCTGGCTGGTGAACGCCATTGACCGTGACCAGCGCATGCTGCCTCAGCTGGAACGTGCCCTGGAGCGCATCGCTGACGACAGTTTTGGCTGGTGCGACGACAGCGGCGAGGCTATTGGCCTCAAGCGCCTGCTGATCAGCCCGACCACCAAGTACTGCATCGAAGCTCAAGAACGTCACGAGCAGATCGACAAGCACCAGCGTCAAGCTTGATTCGCGCGGGTCACCCTTAGAGGGTTGCCGCAAACAAATCGCAACTTGCAACAGCGTCCGAGGCGGACGTTGCTGCAGGTTGCGATTTTTGCGTTTGGCGTAATGCTGGTCATTGTAGGAGCGAGCTTGCTCGCGATGAACTCAAAGACAGCGCGTTTGTTCAGGTTATACGCGTCATCGTTAACGTCCATCGCGAGCAAGCTCGCTCCTACGCGCGATTGTTACCGGTTACGCAACTAAATAGTGCAGGCACATCGCTATTTCCCCATTCGGCTATTCATTACCATAGGCCTATTGATAGGAAGCTAATGAATATCCCGAGGTGGATTCATGCAATGTAAGGTCGATGTTGCCGTGATGATTGGCAGTGGTGTGCCTGCCGGGTTGCGGGCGTTGGGGCAAGCAGTGTGCTGGGTGGTCCTGCTCAATGGCGAGCAGTACGGAACGGCCTTTGGCAGCCGCACAGAGGCGCAAGCCTGCAAGGATGCCTGGTTGGCGCAGTTGAATGCCGGGCAGCCCGAGAGGCCACGGGCCGCAGCAGCGAAAGTCTGATCAGTTCTTCAGGGCGCCTTGATCGACGGCGAGCTTGAGGGCCTTGGCCGACTCCATGGCCGCGACGGCAGCCACTTCGCAGGTCTTGAACCAGCGGTCTTTTTCGACCTGGTGATAGGTGATGGTGGTCAGCGGTGGTTTGGCACGCATAACAATCACTGCCTGGAATTCGCCGTCGATTTCTCTGGCTTCGCCCCGGATGAAAAACTCGCCGATATCAAATTCGGTCACGTGCGCCTTCCCTTGGAAATTATTCTATTGATTGCAACGCAGTCCGCCGAGGAGGCTGGGTCTCAATGGTCGGGCAGTATGGCAGTTGTTGCGGGGAGGCGGCGCAGTTATGTCATTGGTATGACGAAACACCTGCGCCGGTTTACAGGGCGGTTACTTAGTGGCTGGCTTCGAAGGTGCGGGCGAGGGCACAGGCTTCGTTGTGGCTCATACGGAAACCCCTTACACGACCTGTAGCGGTTTCTGTGATATGAAAGAAGCCATTCCCAGCGAGTATGACTTGATAACGCAATTGAAGCGGTGCTGGAAAAAGCTCGCCGATCGCCCTGCAAGTCCCGTCGTGAACGGTCTGTGGCGAATAGTGGCGGTTGCTGGTGATTGGGCTGGCAAGGTGTTGTGAGTACATAGGAATTCCTTTTCTATGGTTTGCCGACGGTCGCACGTCACTTTCAGTAGTCTAGGAGCGCTTGGCTGCTCTAGAATCCTCCACTGACTGGAGGTAGGTGCTCATCTAAAGCAATTTTCTTCAGGCTATATGTCAGAAAAATGCTTTTTTTTATGAGCTTTTTCCCTAAAGTTGATAGTCCAGTATTCTCTGATCGTTAGAAGGAACATTTCCTTCAACATCCGACGACTGCCAGAGACGACGGTGCGAGTGGTTATCCAGTAGCCTGCTCGTGCCTTGCGATGAAGCGGTGCTCTACCGGCTTCACGATGACAGCCTGGGCCATTGTTGCGACATCTTCGGTACGGCCGTTTTTTTGCTGCCTGTTTTTCTGCCGGCAGTGTCATTTCTGATGTGGGGATATTTCGTTGGCAGTAAGTAATCTCGATATGCACGCTTTGTTTGTGCTGGGTGATTTGCGCGCAAAGCTGGTTAAGCAGTTTCAATCTCGTTTCGTCTACATCACCGAGCAAAACCCCGAAGGTATCTACGTCGCCGAGATCGATACCGAGTCGGCCCTGGTGGTGGATGACAAACAGCGCCTTGAACTCAAGGTCGGCGATCATTTTCGCGCCGCGGTATTACCCAGCCGCGAAGGCGGCAAGTTGGAAATCAAGTTTCGCGAAATCAAACTGACGGTCTACGGCCTGGGTGATTACGCGTTCGTCACCACTGCCGATGGCCAAGCCATCGTGTTCAAGGAAGGCCATAGCGTGGTCACCGTGTTTGCTGCGCATCAGCAACTGCAGGAAGGCCTGACCAAGACCCTGAAGGCCGTTACCGCCAAGGCAGCGAAGTTCCGCAAGGGTGAGTTGGTGTCGTTCAAGGCCAGTGAGTAATGAGCCTGTCCCGGGCTGATTTTCATCAGCAGCACCAGGCACGCGCCCACGCCCATGCACTGCAGTTGTTCGCCGAAAAGGCGGTCATGCAAGGTGCCTGGCTGAACTGGGTGGCTTCACAGCTCTACCTGTTGCGCCCGGCGGAGTACGCCAGCATGGTGCGTCGAGAGTTGCAGCAGCTGCAGGAACCGCCCGCCCGATAAACCTCGTCCCGCGATCACTGGACCCTCTACTGCAGTCAATTGACTGAATAAGCAGCGGCTGGCGTTTTTCCTGCGCCAGGCGGTCCTGACATCGCTCAGGCACCGATCCACTTTACCGACCTGAACTGGCAGCGCGGCAGCCAGGCCTGCGCAGCGTAAGCGAACTGCGGGGCACGAAGATATTGCTCATACCGATCGGCGTTTCATTGATAAATCGCAAAGCATTGAGGATTAGTCTGGTCTAGGCTGTTTTTTCTGCCAACGATTCAAGGAAACTCGATCATGACCTTCGTGCTTGCTCAATGGCTTGCAGGAGCATTTGTGGTGATCAGCCTGATCCATGTGTACTGGGCGCTGGGTGGTCAATGGGCCAATGATGCGGTAGTGCCCTACGTCCCGACGCCCGAGGGCAAGGGGTTGCGCCCGGCCTTCAAACCTTCGTCACTGGGCACCCTGGCAGTAGCCGTCGGGCTGCTGCTGATTGCCCTGATGGTGAGCTTGCGAGTGGGACTGCTGGTGCCACAGATTCAACATTGGTCGCTGCAATGGTTGATCAGCGCGATTGCCCTGCTGATGTTTGCCCGGGCCATTGGTGATTCGGACCTGGTGGGGTTCTTCAAGGAGCAGGTCGGGTCGAAGTTCGCGCGCCTCGACACCTGGGCCTTTTCCCCCCTGTGCGTAGTCCTGGGAGCGGGGCTGCTGACCGTCGCCTGGGTCTGAATCAGCCTCTCAACTACCGCTCTCGTTGCGCCGGCTGCTGACTTCAGCCGGCACGTCATCGCCCGCCATGCGCTTGCGGAACAACGCCGCGCGCGCCAGCAGCAGAGTCGTCACCGGCATGGTGATCGACAGCAGTATCGGGATCAGCCACGCATGTAGCACCGGACTGGACTTGAGCGTCGAAAAATAGATGATCGACGCCAGCGCTACGCACCAGGCCCCCAGGGTCGAGGCCAGTGCGGGCGGGTGCATGCGCTGGAAGTAATCCTTCAGGCGCACCATGCCGATGGCACCGATCAGGGCGCTCAGGCTGCTGATGACCAGCAAAATGGCCACGGTGATCTCGACCCACAGGGGCAATTGGGAAGCCTGGTTCATTCGATCACCTCGCCGCGCAGGAGGAATTTCGCCAGGGCAAAGGAGCCGACGAAGCCGAACAGCGCAATCAGCAGCGCCGCTTCAAAGTAGGTATCACTGGCATAGCGGATGCCCAGCACCAGCATCATCAGCATGGCGATGATGTACAGGTAGTCCAGCGCCAGGACCCGGTCCTGGGCCGAGGGGCCTTTGAACAGGCGGATCAGGGTCAGCACCATGGCCAGGGAAAACACGAACAGGCTGAACAGAATCGCATTCGAGAGCAGGGCACTCATTCGAAGATCTCCATCAGGGGGCGCTCGTAGGTCGCCTTGAAATGCTCGATGAATTGCGCCTCGTCATCCAGGTCGAACACATGCAGCAGCAGAATGCTGCGATCCAGTGCCAACTCCGACCAGACCGTGCCGGGCACCACCGTGGTGATCATCGACAGCGCCGCCAGGCCGTTGGCGTCGCGCAGGTCCAGCGGCACCTTGACGAACCGTGAGCGCGGCGGGCGTCGCTTGGCGTTCAGGACGCTCCAGGCCACCGCCAGGTTCGACCCCAGCACGTCACGCCCCACCAGCAGGAACAGGCGCAGGACCACCCCCGGGCGTCGGATGCGGATCGGTAGCGGGCGCAGCTTGCGCATCATCAGCGGGGCACAGAAGCCCAGCAGCGCGCCGAGCAACAGGTTGCCCGGGCTGACTGAAAGGTTCAGCACCAGCCACAGTACCCACAGCGCCAGGGATAGCCAGGGAGCCGGAAACAGACGCCTCATGGGTGCACCTCCTGCGCGGCGGCCTGGGCTTCCGGACTAGGCACGGCGCGGGTGCCGAGCACGGCCATGACGTACTGCTGGGGATTGTTCAGGGTGTCGGCGGCGGCCTGGGTGAACCGCATCAGCGGTTCGGCCTTGAAGGTCAGCAAGATGCTCAGGCCCAGCAAGGCGATGATCGGCACGCACTCCAGGCGCCGCAGGACCGGTGGCTGGCGCTCTTCCGGGGTCCAGAAACGCTGGATGCCCAGGCGCGAGAACGCGATCAGCGAAGCCAGCCCGGACAGGATCAACAGCGCGAGCAGGCACCAGGCCGCAGTCGACACCGGCTGGCCCGAGGACGCGCCGAGCCCCAGCGGGTTGAGCAGGGCACTGAGCAGGCTGAGCTTGCCGATAAAGCCCGAGAGTGGCGGCATGCCGATGATCAGCAGGGCGCAGGCAATGAAGCTGAGGCCGAGAAAGGCCATGGTCCAGGGAATCACCTGGCCGACCACGGCTTGCTGTTCGTCGTCGAGGTTGATGCCCTTGGTCGGCGGGCTTGCTCCGAGTGGACGTGGCAGCGCTTCGACTTCGTCGTCCAGGGGGATTTCCACCGCCGTGCGCGAGCGCTCGATCAGTTCCGCCAGGAGAAACAGCGCACTGAGGGCCAGGGTCGAGCTGACCAGATAGAACAACGCCGCTGCCACCAGGTTCGGTTGGGCAAAGCCGATGGCCGAGAGCAGGATGCCGGCCGAGACCAGGATGCTCAAGCTGGCCATGCGTTCCAGGCGGCGCGCGGAGAGGATCGCCAGCGCCGCGCAGACAATGGTCGCCATGCCGCCGTAGATCAGCCAGTCACCGCCGAAATACGCCGAGGCTCCGGCCTGCCCGGAAAACAGCAGGGTCCACAGGCGCAGCAGGGTGTAGACGCCGACCTTGGTCATGATCGCGAACATCGCCGCCACCGGCGCACTGGCCGAGGAGTAGGCCGGCACCAGCCAGAAGTTCAGTGGCCACATCCCGGCCTTGGCCAGGAACGCCACCGCGAGGATCGCCGCGCCGGCATGCAGCAGGCCTCGATCGGCTTCGGGCACCAGGGGAATCTTCAGCGCCAGGTCGGCCATGTTCAGGGTGCCGGTGACGCCGTAGATCAGCGCCGCGCCAATCAGGAACAGCGAGGAGGCCAGCAGGTTGATCGAGATGTAGTGCAGGCCCGCGGATACCCGGGTGCGGCCCGAGCCGTGCAGCATCAGGCCATAGGAGGCCGCCAGCAGTACTTCGAAGAACACGAACAGGTTGAACAGGTCGGCCGTCAGGAAGGCGCCGTACAGGCCCATCAGTTGAATCTGGAACAGCGCATGGAAACTGGCCCCGGCCCCGTCCCAGCGGGCCATGGCGAACAGCAGGGCGCTGACGCCGATGATGCCGGTCAGGACCAGCATCAAGGCCGACAGGCGATCGACCACCAGCACGATGCCGAACGGCACCGGCCAGTTGCCGGGCAGGTACACGCCGATGGAGTTGGGGGCACCCTGTTGCTGGGTCCAGTACAGCAGCATCACCGAGATCCCCAGGCCGATCAGGCTGGAAAACAGGTTGAGCCGGGCCTTGAGTGGGCGATGTTTTTCCCCCAGCAGCAGCATCAAGGCCGCCGTCAGCAACGGCAGGAGAATGGGGGCGGCGATCAGATGTTGCATCCAGTTCATTCTTTAGGCTCCCGGCCATCGACATGGTCGGTGCCGGTCAGGCCCCGGGATGCCAGCAGCACCACCAGGAACAGCGCGGTCATGGCAAAGCTGATGACGATGGCGGTGAGTACCAACGCCTGGGGCAGGGGGTCGGTGTAGTTCAGCAGGTCCTGGGGCACGCCGTCCTTGATGATCGGCTCCTTGCCGATAAACAGGCTGCCCATGCTGAAGATGAACAGATTGACCCCGTAGGACAGCAGGCACAGGCCCATCACCACCTGGAAGGTCCGCGGACGCAGTACCAGCCAGACCCCGGAGGCCGCCAGTACGCCAATGGCAATTGCGATGACTTCTTCCATCAGGCAGCTCCTGGCTTGGCAATGGGTTTGGGCTGGCTGCTCGGTTTGTGGCCACGCACCGATTGGTGCGCCAGGGCCGTCAGGATCAACAGGGTCGAACCGACCACCACGGCATACACGCCGACGTCGAAGAACAGCGCGCTGGCGATATGGATATCACCCAGCAGCGGCAAGCTGAAGTGCCAGGTATGGGTGGTCAGGAACGGATAGCCGGCCACCATGGCACCGAGGCCGGTGACGCTGGCGAACAACAGCCCGGTGCCCATCCAGCGCAACGGACGCAGGCTCATCTGTGCCTCGACCCATTGGGTGCCGGCCACCATGTACTGCAGGATGAACGCCACCGACATCACCAGGCCGGCGACAAACCCGCCGCCAGGCTGGTTGTGCCCGCGCATGAACAGGTAGAACGAGACCACCAGGGCAATCGGCAGCAGCAGGCGCACCAGTACGGCCGGGACCATCATGAAGCCCAGGGCGGTGTCGCTGGCCTGGCGCGGGTTGACCAGGTCGGTGACCACGTCGGGTGCCAGCAGGCGCTGTTGCGCCGGCAGTTGCATGCTCTCCTTGGGTGGGCGGAAACGCCGCAGCAAGGCAAACACGGTCAGCGCCACGGCCGCCAGCACGGTGATTTCACCCAGGGTGTCGAAGCCGCGGAAGTCCACCAGCATCACGTTGACCACGTTGCTGCCGCCGCCTTCGGGCAAGGCGCGGCTGAGGTAGAACGAGGAAATGTCGTTGGGTGTCTGGCGGGTCAGCATGGCGTAGGACAGCAGCGCCATGCCGACACCGACCGCGATCGACAGCAGCAAGTCGCGCAGACGGCGAACCTTGGCCCGGGCTTCGCTGCCCGGCAGTGGCGAGACTTCTTCGATCCGCCGTGGCAACCAGCGCAGGCCCAGCAGGATCAGCACCGTGGTCACCACCTCGACCACCAGTTGGGTCAGGGCCAGGTCCGGGGCCGAGAACCAGACGAAGGTGATGCAGGTCATCAGGCCGCAGACACTGACCATGGTCAGGGCGGCAAGACGGTGGTACTTGGCCTGCCAGGCGGCGCCCAGGGCGCAGACAATCGCCAGCAGCCACAGGGTGACGAAGACAATCGAGCCCGGGATCTTCGGCCGGTCGCCCCAACTGATACCGCTGCCCAGCATCGGGATCAACCCGGCCAGCACTGCCGCCAGCACCAGCAGGAACAGTTGTGCCTGCAGGCGCTTGGTGCTGATCCGTCGCTCCAGGCGGCGGGCCAGGCGCATCATCACCACCAGGCTGCGTTCGAACAGGCGCTTGCCGTTGAACCGGCCAATCAGCGGCGGGTACTTGAAGCGCCCGTGCTTGAACTGGTTGCGCAGCAGCAGATAGAGAATGATGCCGCAGGACATGGCGATCAGGCTCATGATCATCGGCGCATTGAGGCCGTGCCAGATCGCCAGGCTGTACTCGGGCAAGGTGCCACCGACTACCGGCAAGGCGGCAGCGGCCAGCAGCGGGCCGACCACCTGGGCCGGGAAAATCCCCACCAGCAGGCAGGTGAACACCAGCAACTCGACCGGCGCGCGCATCCAGCGTGGAGGCTCGTGAGGGGTATGGGGCAGGTCGGTGGCGGTCGGGCCGAAGAACACGTCAACCGTGAAGCGCAGGGAGTAGGCGACGCTGAAGGTGCCGGCGATGGTCGCGATGATCGGCAGGCTGGTCTCGACCCAGGCGGTGGCGTTGATGAACACCGTTTCGGCGAAGAACATCTCTTTGGAGAGGAAACCGTTGAGCAACGGCACGCCGGCCATCGAGGCGCTGGCGACCATGGCCAGGGTGGCGGTGAACGGGATCAGGCGGATCAAGCCACTGAGCTTGCGGATGTCACGGGTGCCACTTTCGTGGTCGATGATCCCCGCAGCCATGAACAGCGAGGCCTTGAAGGTCGCGTGGTTGAGAATGTGGAACACCGCTGCCACTGCCGCCAGCGGGCTGTTGAGGCCGAGCAGCAGGGTGATCAGGCCCAGGTGGCTGATGGTCGAGTAGGCCAGCAGGCCCTTGAGGTCGTTCTGGAACATGGCGCAGTAGGCGCCGAGCAACAGGGTGCAGGCCCCGGCGCCGCTGACGATGTAGAACCATTCTTCGCTGCCGGACAGCGCCGGCCACAAGCGCGCCAGCAGGAAGACGCCGGCCTTGACCATGGTTGCCGAGTGCAGGTAGGCCGAGACCGGTGTCGGTGCGGCCATGGCGTGGGGGAGCCAGAAGTGGAAGGGGAACTGTGCGCTTTTGCTCAAGGCGCCGATCAGGATCAGGGGTAACAGGATGGGGTAGAGCGCGTGGGCGCGAATCAGATCGCCGGCGGCCAGGACCTGGTCAAGGTCGTAGCTGCCGACGACATGGCCAAGCAGCATGACCCCCGCCAGCAGGCACAATCCACCGGCACCGGTGACCATCAACGCCATGTACGCGCCTCGGCGGGCGTCGGCGCGGTGGTGCCAGTAGCCGATCAACAGGAATGAGAAGAGGCTGGTCAGTTCCCAGAAGAACACCATTTGAATCAGGTTGCCGGAGATCACCAATCCGAGCATGGCGCCCATGAACGCCAGGAAAAACGCGAAGAAGCGCGGTACCGGGTCTTCGGGCGACATGTAGTAACGGGCGTAGAGCGACACCAGGGTGCCGATGCCCAGCACGAGCATGGAAAACAGCCAGGCGAACCCGTCCATGCGCAGGACGAAGTTCAGGCCGAGGCTGGGCAGCCAGGAGAATTCTTCGCGAATCACCCCGCCGTCGGCGATTTGCGGGTACAGCAAGGCTACCTGGATGGTGCCGACGAGGGCGACCAGTCCAGCGAGAATCGATTCAGCATTACGTGCATTGTGGGGCAGCAAAGCCGCCAGACAGCTGCCAATGAATGGCAGAAGCAGTAGAACTATCAGGGACATAGGCTTCTATTCTGCGCAAGTTTGTGAAGGATCATACTTGCCGAGGCCCGGATCACCAACTGCCAAGCTGTGGCAGAATCCTACAAGTTAGACTGAATTTACCTGTTTATCATTGTTTCGGTGGTGGGTAGATGTATGTGCATATCCGTTACTTCGGTGATGGCTACTTAGGGTTGCGCCCTGCTTTGCCTGGCTGGAACCTATCCCCTGTGGGAGCGGGCTCGCCCGCGATGGCGATCCCCACACACCACAAATCTGGGCAATACCCCAGCCCCCCGTAGCAGCTGCCGAGCCCGCGAGGCTGCGTTCGAGGACGCAGTCCTCGCCGCCCTTCAACCCGTCGAATCGCCATATCCCTACACAGCATCCTGTACCCGATCTGCAGCCTTCACCCTGACCTTCCACTCACTGACAATCACCGCCAGCACGATCAACCCCGCGCCAACCAGCGCCAATCCTGGCAACCGTTCCCCGGCAATCCTTCCGACAATCCCGGCCCACACTGGCTCGCCGGCGTAGATCAAGGTCGCGCGCGTTGGTGAGACGCTTTTTTGTGCCCAGTTCATCGCCAGTTGAATCGCGGCGCTCGCGGCGCCCAGGCCCAGGGCGCTGGCCAGTAGGAACCAGGAGAATCCGGGAATGACTTCCCCGGTCGGTACAATCATCAGCATCGCCAGGATCGAGGTGGTCGCCAGTTGCACCACCGTGACCCGCCGCACATCGACACGGCCGGCGTAGCTGCTGATCAGGATGATCTCGACGGCGATGGCCACGGCACTGATCAAGGTCACCAATTCGCCGGCATTGAAATTCAGCGATGCCCCGGCCGGGCCGCAGATCAGCATCAATCCGGCAAAGGCCAGCATGATGCCGATGCTGGGCATCAGCCCTGGCCGACGCCCCATCACCAGCCATTGCAGCAAGGGCACGAACGGCACATAGAGTGCGGTGATGAAGGCCGACTGGCTGCTGGGGATGGTCTGCAGGCCGACTGTTTGCAGGCCGTAGCCGATCATGATCGCGGCGCCGATGAAGAACCCCGCCCTGAACTCGAACAGGGTCAGGTCACGCAAGCTGCGCCAGGAGAACAGGGCCACCAGGCACGCGGCGGCGGCAAAGCGCAGGCCGACGAAGAACATCGGTCCGCTGACGGTCATGGCGTGTTGCACCAGCAGGAACGTGCCGCCCCAGATCATGGTGATCAGCACCAGCACGCACTCGGCCTTGCTTAAACGCAGGCGCGGGGAAGAGGGTTTGCAAGGGGTTGTCGGCGTCATGGTCTTGCGCGCTACCTGAGTGGGACGCACAATGCGTCGACAGTTGGGCAGTATACTGCGCAATCAAAAAAGTGAGCAATATAGTGCACAAAGACCATGGCCAACGCGCCTCCGTCCTGCAACACGTCAGCCAGAATGTTCGCCGCCTGCGCCATGCCGCCGAACTGAGCCAGACTGCGCTGGCAGAAAAGTCCGGGGTCAGCCGGCGGATGCTGGTAGCCATCGAGGCTGGCGAGAAGAACGTCAGCCTGACCACCCTCGACCGGGTTGCCGAAGCGCTGGACGTGGCCTTCAGCGACTTGATCCAAGCCCCCGATGCCCGTGATCCCAGTCGCATCAACGAGCTGGCCTGGGCCGGAGCAATCCCCGGCAGCCAGGCAGTGTTGTTGGCCAAGGCCAGCGCCAGACGCGAGGTGGAGCTATGGCAATGGCGGCTAGAGCCCGGCGAGAACTATCTGTCTGAAGCGGATGCCGAAGGCTGGAGTGAACAGGTGTATGTCTTCGAGGGTTGCCTGACGGTGGTGCTGGGCGATGAGGAACGGCTATTGTCGAGCGGTGAGTTCATCAGTTTTGCCAGCGACCGCACCCACGCCTATCGCAACGATGGCGCCGTGGCTGTCAGGTTTGTCCGTAACGTGGTGATCTAAATCTCATGTAGATTCTCTAAAAGCTATCTAAATCATTGAATTAAAAATAATTATGAGAAATTCATGAGCGAGATTCCCTGCGAGCAAACACCGCCGGATTTGCGTAGCGCCGATATCCTGATTGTCGGCGGTGGCTTGAGTGGTGCACTACTGGCAGCGCAATTGATGCGCCTGCCGGGCCGACGCCAGGTGCTGGTGATCGAACCGCGCGCCGAATTGGGTCGTGGTGAGGCCTACAGTGCCGTCGAACTGGGCCATACCCTCAATGGCAACGCGGCGCGGATGAGCGTCGATCCGGACAATGCCGATGACCTGAGCCATTGGCTGAGCGCCTTCATCGCCAACGGTGGTTGGCCGGAATCGGCAGAGCAAGCGGTGCCGGTTGCCGAGTTGTTCCCGCCGCGGGGGCTGTTCGGGGTCTATGTGCAACAGCGCCTGGCGCAAGCGCAGGAACAGGGTGCCCTGCAGGGCTCGAGCGTCGAGCATGTGCGCGGCGAAGTGGTGGACCTGCAGGTCGATGCCCAGGCGACCTGGTTGACCTTGAGTGACGGCAGCCGGCTACGCGGTGAGTTTGCGGTGCTGGCCACTGGCATGTTCCCGGCGGCGAGAACCCCGCAAACCCACTCCAGCGGAGTCAATGCTGCGGCGCTCGATCCCTGGGACGTGGCGGCGATGGCGGAACTCGATCCGCACGCGACAGTGATGATCATCGGCTCCGGCCTGACCATGGTCGATGCCGTGGTCTCGTTGGAGCAGGCCGGCCACCGTGGACCAATCGAAGTGTTCTCCCGCCACGGCCTGCTGCCGCATGTGCGGCGGCAACCGCCGGAGTGGATGGATTTCCTGGCCCAGGACCCGGACATCCGCAGCCCCCGACAACTGCTTCGCGAGGTGCGCCGCCAGTGCCGGGCGGCGCTGGCCCAGGGCATCGACTGGCAAGCGCCGCTGGACACCGTGCGCGCTCATATCGCGCGCTTGTGGAGCCAGGCCACGGACGTGCAGCGCCGGCAGTTTGTGCGGCATGTGCGGCCCTGGTGGGAAAGCCATCACCACCGTTCGCCACCCCTGAGTGCCGAATTGGTGGCCCGTTTGCATGAGCAGGGACGGCTGCGGATTCACGCAGCGTCGTTCAAGGGCCTGCTGCCGGCGTACGAGGGTCGGCTCAGCCTGGCGCTGCGGCGACGCGGCGAGTCTGAGATAACAGTGGTCGACGGCGATGCCTTGATCAACTCCAGTGGCATCGAATACGACTGGCGCCGGGTTGCCCGGCCATTACCCCGGCAGTTGCTGGTCCGTGGCTTGATCCAGCCGGGGCCGCTGGCCCTGGGGATTGCCGCGCGAGCCGATGGGGCAGTGATCGACGCCCAGGGCCAGGTCGCCCAACGGCTGTTCGCCATGGGTCCACCCTTGCGGGGCATTTGGTGGGAAAGTACCGCGGTGACGGATGTGGCAAGCCAGGCCAAGGCGCTGGCGCAGCGGTTGGTGCGGGGGGGCTGATGCCTCCCGCTGTTGGAGCTCAAGCAAGCAGTCCTGCGCACGTTTGACGAGTAGGTGGCGGTGTGTCAGGCAGCACCGATGTTGACTGTGCTGGCCTCATCGCGAGCAAGCTCGCTCCCACAGTCATTTTGGCTGTTCACAGATTCTGTAACCACATCAACCCTGTGGGAGCGGGCTTGCCCGCGATTGGCCGGTTGGGTCGCCGTGTCCTGCAGATATAGGAGGTTGGTCAGGGGCGGCGAGGACTGCGTCCTCGAACGCAGCCTCGCGGGCTCGACAGCTGCTACGGGGATTGGGGGCATACCAGGGATCTGCTGTGTGGCAGAGATCATACAGTAGAGATTCGTACACCAGGCAAAGCAGGCCGGCCGGTAGGCCGCCTCGCCCGCCTTGACCCCACAAACGGATATGCCCAAAAACCCAAGATCAAAAGATCAGGTCAAGACAGAAATCCCCCATCCACATTCAACGAAACCCCAGTGGTATAGCTGGACGCATCGCTCGCCAGGTACAGCACCGCGCCCGCCATTTCACTCGGCGCAGCCACGCGCTTGAGCGGGATCTGTTGCAGTGCGGTATTGAGGATCGCGTCGTTCTTCACCAGCGCCGAGGCAAACTTGGTGTCAGTCAGGCCCGGCAGCAGGGCGTTGCAACGAATGCCGAACTGCGCACATTCCTTGGCAAAGACCTTGGTCATGTTGATCACCGCGGCCTTGGTCACCGAGTAGATGCCCTGGAAGATACCCGGCGAGATGCCGTTGATCGACGCCACGTTAATGATGCTGCCGCCACCGTTCTCGCGCATCAGCTTGCCGGCTTCCACCGACATGAAGAAGTACCCACGGATATTCACATCGACGGTTTTCTGGAAGGCCCCCAGGTCCGTGTCCAACACGTTGCAGAACTGCGGGTTGGTGGCAGCGTTGTTGACCAGGATATCCAGGCGGCCGAACTGTTCGCGGATCCCGGCAAAGACCTGGCTAATCTGCTCCATTTCTCCAATGTGGCAAGCAATCGCAGTAGCCTTGCCGCCTTCGGCGATGATGGCGTCGGCCACGTGCTGGCAACCCTCGAGCTTGCGGCTCGACACGATCACATGGGCGCCTTGCTGGGCCAGCAGCCGGGCAATGGCTTCACCGATGCCACGGCTGGCGCCGGAGACAAACGCGATCTTGCCGTCGAGGTCGAACAACTGAGTCTTGGACATGGTTTTTCCTTGTGAGGGGGCGTGGCGCCGGAAAGGCAGTCAGAGGCTGGATTTGTGGATCACTTGCAGGCTCATCTGCTCCAGCAGTTTGTTCATCGAGATGAACTGCGCAAAGCGTTTGTCCTGGGTCTGGCCATGGAAGAAGCGGTAGTAGATCTGCTGCACAATACCGGCCAGGCGGAACAGCCCGTAGGTGTAGTAGAAGTCGAAATTCTCGATCTGGATGCCTGAGCGCTCGGCGTAGTAGTCGACGAACTCACGCCGGGTCAGCATGCCGGGGGCATGGCTGGGTTGGCGGCGCATCAGTTGCACTGGCGCCGGGTCGGCGGCCTCGATCCAGTAGGCGAGGGAATTACCCAGGTCCATCAGCGGATCGCCCAGGGTGGTCAGCTCCCAGTCCAGCACGCCAATGATCTGCATTGGGTTGTGAGGGTCGAGGATCACGTTGTCGAAGCGATAGTCGTTGTGCACGATGCTCGACGTCGGGTGGTCGGCTGGCATCTTGTCGTTGAGCCAGGCTTTGACCGCCTCCCAGCTCGGCGCATCCGGGGTCAGGGCCTTGTCGTAGCGCTCGCTCCAGCCACGAATCTGCCGCGCCACATAACCTTCAGGCTTGCCCAGGTCGGCCAGGCCGCAGGCCTGGTAGTCGACGCCATGCAACTCGACGAGCTTGTCGATGAAGCTCTTGCACAGTGCCTGGGTCTTTGTCGCATCCAGGCCCAGCTCCGGTGGCAGTTCGGAGCGCAGGATGATGCCCTTGACCCGTTCCATTACATAGAACTCGGCGCCGATCACCGCTTCGTCGGTGCAGTGCACGTAAGCTTTGGGGCAGTACGGGAACCCGTCCTTGAGCTGGTTGAGGATGCGGAACTCGCGGCCCATATCATGGGCGGACTTGGCCTTGTGGCCAAAGGGCGGGCGACGCAGGACAAATTCCTGCTCGGGGTATTCCAGCAGGTACGTCAGGTTCGACGCACCGCCGGGGAACTGGCTGATCTGTGGCAACCCGCTCAAGCCCGGAATGTGGGCCTTGAGGTACGGATCGATCAGGCTGGCATCGAGTTCTTCGCCTGCGCGAATACGGGTGGACTGGTCGTTAAGCGCCATGCTTATCCCTTCTGCTTATTCTGGATGGCAGGAATTATTGGCTAATCTAATGCGCACACCCGGCACCCACAACCACGGCGGCCCTTTATAGGTGAGCGTGTTGCCGGTTAATCATTGCTTTTGATACAGGCGTTTGAAAGTGCTTCAGCGCAGCGCGCGCCGAGCCGCCGGTGGCAGTTCTATGGGGGTCAGCAGCGGGCGACTGGAGAAGAACGCCAGCAGGTTCTGCCCCACCAGTTCCACGGTGCCCTGGGTCGCTTCGGGCGACAGGCCGGCGACGTGAGGGGTGAGGATCACATTGTTCAGGGCCTTGAGCGCATCCGGCACCTGTGGTTCGTCATCGAACACATCCAGGGCGGCTCCGGCGATCCGGCGCTGCTCCAGGGCGCTGATCAAGTCGCTGGTGACGATCACGCTGGCGCGGGCAATGTTGACGATAAAACCGTGGGGACCGAGGGCGTCCAGCGCCTGCTTGTTGATCAGGTGCTGGGTGCCCAGGCCGCCCGGGGTGCAAACCATCAGAAAGTCCGAGGCCCGCGCCAGTTCGGTGGGGGTGGAGCAGAAGTCATAGGGCACGTCGTTGCGCACCTGGCGGTTGTGGTAACTGACGCTCATGTCAAAACCATTGGCCGCGCGCTTGGCGATAGCCATGCCCACCGCACCGAGCCCGAGTATGCCCAGGCGCTTGCCGGCGAGGGAGGGGCGCATGATTTTCGGCCATTCGCCGCGGCGCACTGCCGAATCGGCCCGGGGAATGTCACGCACCAGTGCCAACAACAGGGCCATGGCATGGTCGGCCACCGATGAGGCGTTGACCCCCGCACCATTGGTCACGCGAATGCCCCGGTTGCTGGCGGCCTGCAGATCGACCTGCTCGTAGCCGGCGCCGATCACGCAGATGATCTTCAGGTTGGGCAGAGCGGCGATTTCTTCGGCATACAGTCCCAGTGGCCCGCGAGTCAGCACTGCGTCGATTTGCCCGCCGTAGGTGTTGATGGCTTGGGTGCGTTCGGTAGGAGTGGGGGCGAGGATCAGGTGAAAGCCTTGGTGTTCGAGAATCGGCAGGTAGTCGTTGATGGTTTCAACCAGTACCAGGACAGTTGCGGGCATGCTCGGCTCCTTTAGGCATTGAATGAGGGTCACATCACACTGCTGAAGATTGCTGGCTGGCGCAGCGTTTGGCAATGGGCTCGGCGGGGTGGGTTGCGAGGCGTCAAAGCACCGTCGAGCAGGTTTTTTTGCAGGGTTAGTGGAAAAAAACCGCCTGATCATCTGATCTGCACCACCGCTCCTCAGCTAAGTCTTTGCTTCTGTTGATTAATCCCGGACAATCGCGCCCCTGTTTCGGCCGGGGCGCTGCCTGTCAGCTTTTTCTGACTCGCCCTGACCGAGTGGCAAGTGACCGGAATGCGGAGATCCGACCGGATGAATGATCAGGCCAATAGCGTTGATGAACGTTATGAAGCGGCGGCACCAGCAAGCCTCACTAGCTGGAATCGTCATGACACCACCTGGATGCTGGGCCTGTTTGGCACGGCGATTGGTGCGGGAACCTTGTTTTTGCCGATCAACGCAGGTGTTGGCGGTTTCTGGCCGCTGTTGATTCTGGCGCTGCTGGCATTCCCCATGACCTTTTATGCACACCGGGGCCTGACCCGCTTCGTGTTGTCCGGTCGCGAGGGCGCCGACATCACCGAGGTGGTCGAAGAGCATTTCGGCCTCAAGGCCGGCGCGCTGATCACCTTGCTGTACTTCTTCGCGATCTTTCCGATCCTGCTGATCTACAGCGTGGCCTTGACCAATACCGTTGGCAGCTTCCTTGAGCACCAGTTGCACATCATGCCGCCACCGCGGGCGATCCTGTCGTTCGTGCTGATCCTTGGCCTGCTGGCGGTGGTACGTTGTGGCGAGCAAGTGATCGTCAAGGCGATGAGCCTGATGGTCTACCCGTTCATCGTCGCGCTGCTGTTCCTGGCGGTGTTCCTGATTCCGCACTGGAATGGCGGCATCCTCAGCACCGCGAGCACCCTGCCAGAGCCTTCGGCATTGCTGCATACGCTGTGGCTGGCGATTCCGGTGATGGTCTTCTCGTTCAACCACTCGCCGATCATCTCGGCGTTCGCGGTAGACCAGAAGCGTCGTTATGGCGTCCACGCCGAAGAACGCAGCTCGCAGATCCTGTCCCGCGCTCACCTGTTGATGGTGGCGATGGTGCTGTTCTTCGTCTTCAGTTGCGTATTGACCCTGTCGCCTGCGCAGTTGGCCGAAGCCAAGGCGCAGAACCTGTCGATCCTGTCGTACCTGGCCAACCACTTCAGCAACCCGACCATCGCGTTCGTGGCGCCGTTGATTGCGTTCGTGGCGATCTCCAAGTCGTTCCTGGGTCACTACATCGGTGCCAGTGAAGGCCTCAAGGGGTTGATCGTGAAAAGCGGCAAGCGTCCGGGTGCCAAGGCCCTGGACCGCATGACTGCGGCGTTCATGCTGGTGGTGTGCTGGATTGTCGCGACGCTGAACCCGAGCATCCTGGGCATGATCGAGACCCTGGGTGGGCCGATCATTGCGGCGATCCTGTTCCTGATGCCGATGTACGCGATCCGTAAGGTGCCGGCGATGGCCACGTACCGTGGTCAGGCGTCGAATGTGTTTGTCACGGCGGTGGGGTTGGTGGCGATTACAGCGCTGATTTATTCGTTTATTGGGTGATTTGGTTGTTTCGTTTGTAGAGAATGCGGCTGATCCAGTTTGTGGGTTGGCCGTTTTTTTTGGCTTGGGGTGGGGGGCATAACAACGGATATGCCCCCCCCAACACAAGAGCCACCACATTCCCCGAGCACAAAAAAACGCCGCGTATCTCACGACACGCGGCGTCTTCTACAACAACGAAGCCTTAGGCTTGAACAACCGGGATGTTGGCGTTCGCAGCGGCTTCACGGAACTCGGCGATCTGGTCGAAAGACAGGTAGCGGTAGACATCGGCCGCCATGCTGTCGATCTTGCCAGCGTATTCCATGTACTCCTCGACGGTCGGCAGGCGACCCAGGATCGAAGCCACGGACGCCAGCTCGGCCGAAGCCAGGTAGACGTTCGCACCATCACCCAGACGGTTCGGGAAGTTACGGGTCGAAGTCGACACCACGGTCGAGTTCGGCTCTACACGAGCCTGGTTACCCATGCACAGCGAGCAGCCCGGCATTTCCATGCGCGCGCCAGCTTTGCCGTAGATGCCGTAGTAGCCTTCTTCGGTCAGTTGGTGAGCGTCCATCTTGGTCGGCGGCGACAGCCACAGACGGGTTGGCAGCTGACCCTTGACCTGCTCCAGCAGCTTACCGGCAGCGCGGAAGTGACCAATGTTGGTCATGCACGAACCGATGAACACTTCGTCGATCTTCTCGCCAGCAACGCTGGACAGCAGACGGGCGTCGTCCGGATCGTTCGGCGCGCAGAGAACTGGCTCCTTGATCTCGTTCAGGTCGATTTCGATGATTTCCGCGTATTCGGCGTCAGCATCGGCAACCATCAGCTCAGGGTTGGCAATCCAGGCTTCCATCGCTTGGGCGCGACGTTCCAGGGTGCGCGCGTCGCCGTAGCCTTCGCCGATCATCCAGCGCAGCAGGGTGACGTTGGAGCTCAGGTACTCGGTGATCGACTCTTTCGACAGCTTGATGGTGCAACCGGCAGCCGAACGTTCGGCCGAGGCGTCGGACAGCTCGAAAGCCTGTTCGATGCTCAGGTTGTCCAGGCCTTCGATTTCCAGGATGCGGCCGGAGAAGGCGTTCTTCTTGCCTTTCTTCTCTACGGTCAGCAGGCCAGCCTGGATCGCGTAGTAAGGAATGGCGTGAACCAGGTCACGCAGGGTGACGCCCGGTTGCATTTCGCCTTTGAAACGCACCAGGATCGATTCCGGCATGTCCAGTGGCATCACGCCAGTGGCTGCGGCGAACGCTACCAGGCCGGAACCGGCCGGGAACGAAATGCCCATCGGGAAACGGGTGTGGGAGTCACCACCGGTGCCGACGGTGTCCGGCAGCAGCATGCGGTTCAGCCACGAGTGGATGATGCCGTCGCCCGGACGCAGGGATACGCCGCCACGGGTCATGATGAAGTCAGGCAGGGTGTGGTGGGTGGTCACGTCGATCGGCTTTGGATAGGCCGCGGTGTGGCAGAAGGACTGCATCACCAGATCGGTCGAGAAGCCCAGGCACGCCAGGTCTTTCAGTTCGTCACGGGTCATTGGACCGGTGGTGTCCTGGGAGCCGACGGTGGTCATCTTCGGCTCGCAGTAGGTACCAGGGCGAACGCCTGCTACGCCGCATGCCTTGCCGACCATTTTCTGCGCCAGGGTGAAACCTTTGGTGCTTTCGGCAGGTGCTTCAGGCTTCTTGAACAGGTCCGAAGGTGGCAGGCCCAGTTCGGCACGTGCTTTTTCGGTCAGGCCGCGGCCGATGATCAGCGGAATACGGCCGCCAGCGCGAACTTCGTCCAACAGTACTGGCGTCTTCATTTCGAAGGTGGTCAGGACTTCGTCGGTGCCGTGCTTGCAGACTTTGCCAGCATGCGGGTACAGGTCGATCACGTCGCCCATGTGCATGTTGGTGACGTCGAATTCGATTGGCAGTGCGCCAGCATCTTCCATGGTGTTGTAGAAGATCGGAGCGATCTTGCTGCCGAAGCAGAAACCGCCAGCGCGCTTGTTCGGCACGTAGGGAACGTCGTCGCCGAAGAACCACAGCACCGAGTTGGTAGCCGATTTACGCGAAGAACCGGTACCGACCACGTCGCCGACGTAGGCGATCGGGAAGCCGGCGTTGCGCATTTCTTCGATCTGCTTCATCGGGCCGGTGACGCCTTGCTGGTCAGGCTCGATGCCTTCACGGGCCATTTTCAGCATGGCCAGGGCGTGCAACGGGATGTCTGGACGGGACCAGGCATCAGGTGCAGGGGACAGGTCGTCGGTGTTGGTTTCGCCGGTGACCTTGAATACGCGCAGGCTGATCTTGTCGGCCAGGGTCGGGCGGTTCTTGAACCACTCGCCGTCAGCCCAGGATTGCAGGACGCCTTGGGCGTGTGCGTTGCCGTTCTTGGCTTTTTCCGCGACGTCGTGGAACGCATCGAACATCAGCAGGGTGTGCTTGAGTTGGGCGGCAGCGACCGGGGCCAGTTCGGCGTCGTCGAGCAGGTCAACCAGGGTCACGATGTTGTAGCCGCCCTGCATGGTGCCGAGCAGTTCTACAGCGCGTTTTTTGTCGATCAGAGGGGAAGTGGCTTCGCCCTTGGCCAGGGCGGACAGGAAACCAGCCTTGACATAGGCTGCTTCGTCCACGCCAGGTGGAACGCGATTGGTGATCAGGTCCAGCAGAACGGCTTCTTCGCCAGCCGGGGGGTTCTTCAGCAGCTCGACCAGGCCTGCAGTTTGTTCGGCGTTAAGCGGCTGGGGAACGATACCCAGTGCTGCGCGCTCTTCGATATGTTTGCGGTAGGCTTCAAGCACAGTTATTACCCTCATCAGTGGTCCCAAATGGGTGTCCGGGACGCTCATCCCGAAATTGCCGTACTCATGCGCTGCGTGGCGTTGTGGGCCGCTTAGCCAGAATTACCGACAATTCCTTACAGAAGCTGCTTTCAAAGTTTTACGCCTGCAGAACGGGAGCTGATGAGGGTTGGCGCAAGGTTTTTCACCGCTGAAAAACCCTTCGCCAACACCGCTCTGAAGGAACGACTGTGCTCGTGACGCTTTGAAAACAGCTTCTAACGGACATTGGCGCCTAAAAAGGCTGGCTGATTCTACGGCAAAAAAAAATTAAAGGTAAGTTCGACCCTGAACTTTGAGGGGTGATGAATGTTAGACAAAGGGCTAACATGCCGGCCTGTCCTGCTTTCTCGCGTCCTGCCTACCTATGCCCAATCAGACTATCAAGACCCCCTGCATCGGCCTCTGCTCCACTGTTTACGGGGATCTGGTGTGCCGTGGTTGCAAGCGTTTCCACCATGAAGTGATCCATTGGAACGGTTACAACGAGGAAGAAAAACGCGCTGTGTGGCTGCGTCTTGAGCAGTTGCTGGTGCAGGTGATGGCCGGCAAGCTGGAAATTTTCGATGCCAAGCGCCTGCGCGAGCAGCTGGAATCACGAAAAATCCGCTTTGTGCCCCATCAGTCGGAATATTGCTGGGCCTATCAGTTGATTGCCCGTGGGGCGCGGGTGATCAACAACCTGGAGGCCTATGGGATGGTGCTGCTGCCGGAGTTTCGCGAGTGGAACCTGCCGGAGCTGCGTGATGCCATTGATCGGGAATTTTTCCTTTTGTCCGAGGCGCATTACCAGCGCTACATCGCCCCGGGTTTTCTCAAGGATGTATTTGGCGGCTAGGTTAAAAAACCTCGCCGGCAAGCCGACGCCCAAGGTGGAGTTGGCTTACCAGCGAAAGCGCCTCATCAGGTCTCGCTAGACGCCAATTCCTCCAGGTGATCCATGATCTCCTGCGGCTTGAGCACCAGCACGTCGCTTTCCAGCGAGTCGAGCACCACTTCCGCGGTATTGCCGATCAACGCCCCCGAGAATCCGCTGCGCGCCACGCTGCCGATCACCGTCACCGCCGCCTGCAGCTTGTGGGCCATGTGCGGAATCAATACATCGGCCGGGCCTTCCTCGACATGCAGGTGCTCGTCATCGATGTCGAACTCGGCCTGGAACGCCTTGCAGTCTTCGCGATAGCGCGCCTCGATGGTTTCCTTGAGCTGGAACACCGGGTCGGCGGCCGACAGCATCGGCGACGGATGCGCGGTGATCACATGCAGTTGGGCCTTGGCCAGGTGAGCGATGTCGAACCCATGATCGACGATAGTGGCGTGCAATACCCGATGTTCGGGGTCGTTGTTCCCCACATCGATGGCCGCAAGGATAGTCCCGCCGGTCCAGGGTTTGGCGGTTTTCACCAGTAGCACCGGGCTCGGGCACTGGCGCAGCAGTTTCCAGTCGTCCGGGGTCAGGAGGAATTTTTTCAGCGGATTGTCGGCAAAGTGCTGCTTGACCACCAACCCGCAGCCTTCGGCCTGCTGCACATCGACAATGGTGTCGTGCACGGTTTCGTTCCAGGCCTGCTCGGTGGTAACGCTATGGCCTTCGCCCACCAGGCTGGCCTTGAGCACGCTCAACAGTGCCGAGTGATCATGCTTTTTATCGCAAATCAGCAAATGCAGGTGCGCCTGGGTGACCCCGGCGATCAACTTGGCGCGCTTGAGCGCCAGGCTTTCTTCGGGGGAGGGCTCAATCACCACCAGAATGCTGCGGATGTCTTGCATGGTCAGGATCTCCGATGACAAAAAATAAGCGTGTTGAACAACTATAGATGCTGGTGGTGATCCAGGGCCTTGATGCATATCAAGTGCAGCGACTGGTGGTCTGCCGGCAGCCCGGTATAATCGCGCCTCGCTTTGAACCTTTTGCCCGTGAGCCCCATGTCATCGATCCCTGAAATCCTCGCCGTCCTGCCCCATGGTCCTGTTGAACTGTCGGAAGTGAGCCAATGATCCTTCCCGAGATTCATGAGTTCCTTGGTTGCCGGACGCCGGATGGCTGGGTTCAGGCGGCGCTGGCCGATCAGGAAACCCTGCTGATCGACCACAAGAACTGCGAGTTCAAGGCCGCCAGCACAGCGTTGAGCCTGATTGCCAAGTACCACTCCCATGTTGACCTGATCAACCTGATGTCGCGCCTGGCCCGTGAAGAACTGGTGCACCACGAGCAGGTCATGCGCCTGATGAAGAAGCGCAAGATCGCGCTGCGCCAGCTGTCCGCCGGGCGTTACGCCTCGGGCCTGCGCAAGGTGGTGCGCAGCCACGAGCCGGTCAAACTGGTGGACACCCTGGTGGTCGGGGCCTTTATCGAAGCGCGCAGTTGCGAGCGATTCGAGGCACTGGTGCCGCACCTGGACGAGGAGCTGGGCAAGTTCTACTTCGGCCTGCTGAAAAGCGAAGCCCGGCACTTCCAGGGATACCTGAAGCTGGCCTATCAGTACGGCGACGCCAAGGACATTGCCCAGGTAATCGAGCGGGTCCGCGCTGCCGAGCAGGAGTTGATCGAGTCGCCGGACGTCGAATTTCGCTTCCACAGTGGTGTACCGGCCGCCGCCTGACACCCGCCGGGTAATTGTCAAAGAACCCGGGGCAATTGTTAAAAACTCTTAAGAGTATGAAAGATCACTGAAAACCGTCCGCCAAGGGCGGTTTTTGCCGTCTGTCGTCTGCGTCCCGCCGCCGATTGGCGCCATAATGCCGCCCCTTCACTCAAGGCGTGGTCGACGGTCGTTATGGATAACCTGGGTTTTGGCAAAGTATTGCTGGTGGAAGACGACGAAAAGCTCTCCGGGCTGATCGCCTACTTCCTGTCCCAGCACGGCTTCGAAGTGCGGCAGGTGTATCGCGGCGACCTGGCCCTGGCCGCGTTCATCGAGTTCAAGCCGAAGATGGTCGTACTCGACCTGATGCTGCCGGGCCAGAGCGGGCTGCACCTGTGTCGCGAGATCCGCAGCCTGTCCGATACCCCCATCGTCATCCTCACTGCCAAGGAGGATGACCTCGACCACATCCTCGGCCTGGAGTCTGGTGCCGACGACTATGTGATCAAACCGATCAAACCACCGGTGCTACTGGCCCGCCTGCGTGCCCTGCAACGCCGCCAGGTCCCGGAAAGCACGGTGCGCGGTTCGCTGGAGTTCGGCGGGCTGCTGATCGATCGCAGTTGCCGCGAAGTGCGCCTGGCCGGCGAGCTGATCGAACTGACCACCATGGAGTTCGAGTTGCTGTGGTTGCTGGCGAGCTCGGCCGGCAAGACCCTGTCCCGGGACGACATCCTCAACCGCATGCGTGGCATCGCCTTCGACGGCCTCAACCGCAGCGTCGACGTGTACATCAGCAAGCTGCGGGCCAAGCTCAAGGACAACCCGCGCGAGCCGGTGTGCATCAAGACCGTGTGGGGCAAGGGCTACCTGTTCAATCCGTTTGCCTGGGAGCTCTAGATGCTGCGTCTGTTCTTTGGCCTGTTCCTGGTGCTGGCGATTGGTCTGGTGGCGGCCATCGAGGTGGTGGACCGGACCTTTACCGCGGTCCTCGACGGTGACCTGAAAACCTATAACCGCGAGGCGGTGCGCGGGCCCGCCTATTCTCTGGTGGAGCAACTGCGTGAGCTGGATGGGCCGGGCCGCCAGGCGCAACTGGAAAAACTGCGACCCCATTACGGCCTGCGCCTGCAGTTGGTCGAGCCGGCCGAGTTGGCGCTGAGCGACACCGAGCGGGCCGAGCTGGCGGATAACCTGATGGTGGTCCGCGACACATACACCCAGTTCATCTCGCGCATCGACGACGGCGAGCAACTGCTGAGCATCAAGCTGCCGGAGGAGCCCAGCCACACCACTATCTACATGCTCCTTGCCTACAGCATGCTCGGGGTGTTGCTGGGCATCGTGCTGTTCTTCTGGGTCCGCCCGCACTGGCGTGACCTGGAAAAACTGCGCCTGGCCGCCGAGCGCTTTGGCGACAATGACCTGACGGCGCGGATCCAGTTGTCCAAGCGCTCGAACATTCGTGACCTGGCCGAACACTTCAACCAGATGGCGGCGCGCATCGAAGGCCTGATCGCCAACCAGCGCGAGCTGACCAACGCGGTGTCCCATGAACTGCGCACGCCGATTGCGCGACTGTCGTTCGAGCTGGACCAGCTCAGGCAGCAGGCTGATCCGAGTGCCAACAAGGCGCTGATCGCCGACATGTATGCCGACCTCGGCGAGCTGGAGGAGATGGTCTCCGAGCTGCTGACCTACGCCAGCCTGGAGCGCGGCGCGACGGTCATCAGCCGGGAAAACATCCAGGCCAACAACTGGCTCGACAGCGTGGTCGGCAGTGTAGCGCTGGAGGCCGAAGCGGCCGGGGTGCAGTTGCTGATCGTCGAGTGCCAGCTAGCGCAAGTGCGCCTGGAGCCGCGCTTCATGGCCCGGGCGGTGATCAACCTGCTGCGCAACGCCATTCGGTATGCCGAGCAGCGGGTGGAAGTGTCGTTGGTGCGTAACGGCGATCACTATGAAGTGCGGGTCAATGACGATGGCCCCGGCGTGCCGGTGGAAGGGCGGGAGAAGATCTTCGAACCGTTCTCGCGCCTGGACGCCAGCCGCGACCGCCGCACAGGAGGCTTCGGCCTGGGGCTGGCGCTGGTGCGGCGAGTGTCGCAATCCCACGGCGGGCACGTGCACGTGACGGACTCGCCATGGGGCGGGGCGTCGTTTCGCATGACCTGGGCGCACCTGGATTAACCAGCAAACCCCACAATGACGGTGTTCACAACACAAAACTGTGAGCGACAGCTTGCTCGCGATGGATGTCAACGATTACACGTGCATTCAGGATGCCCGCGGCGCTCTCCAGCTCATCGCGAGCAGGCTCGCTCCCACAGGTGTATCGCCGGTTGCGATTCTTCACTGACAAACCAGCTGCCACAACACAAAACTGTGAGCGACAGCAGCCCTTGTAGGAGCGAGCTTGCTCGCGATGGTCGTCAACGATTACGCGTACATTCAGGATACCCGCAGCGCTCTCCAGCTCATCGCGAGCAAGCCAACTGCCACAATGACTGTGCCCCTCAAAAGGTGTACACCACCTGCCCAGCCACAGTTGTCTGCCACCGTCGCTCGACCAGTGGACTGTCGGCGGCATCGCCGTTGAGGTACTGCAGCGCCAGCACCGTGGACACGCTCCATTGTTCATCGATCGGCAGGGACCAACTGAGGTCCGCGCCGCGACTGACCAGCCCAGCGTGGGTGTCGTGGGCGCGAAATTGGCTGCGCGAAGCCTGTTTGGTGCTGACCCCATACCAGGTGCGCACATAGTTGCTGTCACCGAACTGACTGTTGAGACTGCCCAGCAACTCGCCGTAGGCACCCTTGTACAGCGGGGCGCTGATGCTCAACTTCAGGTGGTTGTAGGCCGAGCCGGTGTCATGCTCGTCGTCCTTTTCCAGCGCGTGTTCGAAGGTCGCGCCAAGGATGGCTTCGCCCAAGGGGTAGGTGGCCTCAAGGCCGAACACCGGGCGCGATTGGATCGAACCCATGCCATTGAGCGCGTCGCTGCCGTGGAACTGCGATTTGCGGTCCTTGCGCGCATCACTGGCGCCGACATACAGGCTCAGGCCAAAGTCGTCCTCGTCAAAGGCCCAGCCCAAACCCTTGTCGCTGTCCAGGAAGAACCCATGAGGGCTGGTGATCTGCACACCCAGCAGCGGTGCACTGACCCGCTCGTCGCTGCCGCTGTAGCGGGGCAGGTTGGCGATGCCGGTGTGCACACTGGCGTGCCAGTCATCGGCAGGCAACGGCTCGGCGCCGATCAGCAGGCCGAAGGAGGTGAAGACGAGGCACAAGCACTTGCGGTTGTTCAGGGAAGACATGGGGCACCCAGGGGAAATTAGGATGCCGCCATGCTAGGCGCGCGAACTCAGGCAATCTTTGACAGCTTTGTCGGGAAACTGTCAAAGACTGTGCAGCGCTCCGGCCAGTCCTCAGCCCGCTTCGACCGGCACCAGGATCGCATCCCCGGTGGCGACCAGTTTCAACTGTTCGCCGTTCTGGGCAAACAGTTCGGCGCGGGCGAACACCTGTTTCTTGCCGGCCTTGATCACCTTGCCCTTGGCGATGAATACCTCACCCACCGCCGGTGCCAGACAGTTCACCGAGAAGTGCGAGGCCAGCACGTTACCGGCCACCGTCCCGGCGGCAAAACCGCAGACGGTATCGAGCAGGGCGGCGATCATCCCGGCGTGCAGGAAGCCGGCATATTGCGCCATGTCGGCCTCGCGAAAGGCCATGCTTAGTTCCACCTCGCCGCTGTCGGCACGGGTGACTTGCAGGCCGGCCCAGCGGTTGAAAGCCGAACTTGAGTTGATCTGTTTGAGTGTGTTGAGCATGTCGAATCCCTCCGGTTGAAACTTCACCCTGCGCCAGGGCCAATTGAAAGTCATCGACGATAGAGCAGGGTGATAGGCACCCAGGAGGCTTGTGAATGCAGGCGAGTGGATATCTGGCGCAAGCCGATTATGCTTCAGGGAGGCCATCAGCCTGGATCCCCGCCAAGCGGCATGGACAGAGAGGCACTCCGGCCTATGACAACTACTGGACGGAGAACACCCATGCCGGCAATCGACAGCACCTCCACGGGCAGCGCGCCTCATCACGGAATCACCAAGGAGGAGCGCAAGGTCATTTTCGCCTCGTCCCTGGGGACGGTATTCGAGTGGTACGACTTCTATCTGTACGGTTCCCTCGCCGCGATCATCGCCAAGCATTTCTTTGCCGGGGTCAACGAGACCACCTCGTTCATCTTCGCGCTACTGGCCTTCGCCGCGGGCTTCGCGGTCCGGCCTTTCGGCGCCATTGTGTTTGGTCGCCTGGGCGACATGATCGGGCGCAAGCACACCTTTCTCATCACCATCGTGATCATGGGGGTCTCCACCGCCGTGGTGGGATTCCTGCCGGGCTACGCAACCATCGGCGTGGCGGCGCCGATCATCCTGATTACCCTGCGGCTCTTGCAAGGCCTGGCCCTGGGCGGTGAATACGGGGGGGCGGCGACCTACGTCGCCGAGCATGCACCCAAGGGCAAGCGCGGCTTTTTCACTTCCTGGATCCAGACCACCGCGACCCTCGGGCTGTTCCTCTCGCTGCTGGTGATCCTCGCTTGTCGCACCATCCTGGGCACCGAGGCATTCGAGGCCTGGGGCTGGCGGATTCCGTTCCTGCTGTCGATCCTGCTGTTGGTCATCTCGGTGTATATCCGCCTGCAGCTCAGCGAGTCGCCAGTGTTCCTCAAGATGAAAGCCGAAGGCAAAGCTTCCAAGGCGCCGCTGACCGAGTCTTTTGCCCGCTGGGATAACCTCAAGATTGTGATCATGGCGTTGCTCGGCGGCACCGCTGGCCAGGCCGTGGTCTGGTACACCGGGCAGTTCTATGCGTTGTTCTTCCTGTTGCAGACGCTGAAGATCGACCCGCAGACCGCCAACCTGCTGATTGCCGGTTCCCTGCTGATCGGCACGCCGTTTTTTGTGATCTTCGGCAGTCTCTCCGATCGCATCGGCCGCAAGGGCATCATCATGGCCGGCTGCATCCTGGCGGCGCTGACCTACTTCCCGATCTTCCATGCGCTGACCCAGTACGGTAACCCCGACGTATTCATCGCCCAGGAGAAAAACCCGGTCACGGTGGTCGCCGATCCCGCGCAGTGTTCGTTCCAGTTCGACCCGGTGGGCAAGGCCAAATTCACCAGTTCCTGCGACCTGGCCAAGACTGTGCTGGCGAAGCGGGCGATCCCCTACAAGAACGAAAAGGCCGAGCCTGGCACCGTGGCCCAGGTGCGTATCGGCGACCAGGTGATTCCCAGTTTCGAGGGCACCGGCATGCCGGCCGCCGACTTCAAGACGCGCAACGATGCGTTCGTCGCCTCCCTCGGCAGCGGCCTCAAGGACGCCGGATATCCCGAGAAGGCCGACCCGGCGAAGACCAACTACCCAATGGTGCTGCTGCTCCTGACCATCCTGGTGATCTATGTGACCATGGTCTACGGGCCCATCGCCGCCTGGCTGGTGGAGTTGTTCCCGGCGCGCATTCGCTACACCTCGATGTCGCTGCCGTACCACATCGGCAATGGCTGGTTCGGAGGATTCCTGCCGACGGTCGCGTTCGCTATGGTGGCGGCCACGGGGGATATCTACTACGGGCTCTGGTACCCCATCGTCATCGCGATGATGACGGCCATCCTGGGCATCTTCTTCATGCCGGAAACCAAGGACCGGGATATTCATCACACCTGAGGCTGGGGCCCATCCCGGGGTCTTCGTCCAGTAGGCGAAACCTCGGGAACCCGCTTTGCAGTTATCACATTAAGTTGAACTTTCCGTGAGGATTTAGCGATCTATTGGTCGGCATACTCCCTGACAAATCCAACGTCAGGAACTGATCATGTCAGTGCTGCCCACCCCTCTCCGCGCTCCTGTCGAGCATCCGTATGCCAGCCATCCGCGCTGGCTGCGGCTGACCCATTGGCTCAATGCCCTGGCCGTGCTGATCATGGTGACCAGCGGCTGGCGCATCTATAACGCCTCCCCTCTGTATGACTTCAGTTTCCCCCTGGCGATCACCCTCGGTGGCTGGCTGGGCGGCGCCTTGCAGTGGCATTTTGCGGCGATGTGGCTGCTGTTGTTCAACGGCATTGCCTACCTGCTGATCAACCTTGCCAGTGGTCGCCTGTCACGGCAGTTTTTCCCCTTGTCGGCCAAGGGCGTGGCGCAAGACCTGTGGGCCGCGTTGAGGGGTCGCCTGGGGCATGCCGACCTGAGCCGCTACAACCAGGTGCAACGGCTGGCCTACCTGTTCGTGATGCTCGACATCGCGGTGCTGGTGGTCTCCGGCCTGGTGCTCTGGAAGTCGGTGCAATTCGCCACGTTGCGCGAGCTGCTGGGGGGCTATGAAGCCGCCCGGCATGTGCATTTCGTGGCTATGGCGCTGATGGTGGGGTTCGTTGCGGTCCATCTGCTGATGGTCGCCGTGGTGCCTAAAACACTCTGGGCGATGATCGTCAGCCGCAAGGAGCGCACATGAACAAGCACACGCAAGGTCCACAACTGGATGAGTCCTCCATTCTGACCGATGCCAGGAAAATCCTCGCGCCACAGCTGCAAGTCGAGGACCGCTCGCGTCGCTCGTTCCTGCTCAGGGGCCTGACCCTGGGGGGTGTGGCGATGTTGTCCGGTTGCAGCCTGACCGACAACGACAGTGTCGAAACCGCACTGTCGGCGATGTCACGGTTCAATGACCGGGTGCAGGGCTGGCTGTTCAACCCCAACGCACTGGCGCCGACTTATCCGCAATCGATGATTACCCGGCCGTTCCCCTTCAATGCCTTCTACGGCATCGACCAGGTGCCGGTGGTCGAAGAAGCCGAGTATCGCCTGGAAGTCACCGGCCTGGTGGCGGACCGGCGCAGTTGGCGCCTCGATGAATTGCGCGCCATGGCGCAGACCGAGCAGATCACCCGGCATATCTGCGTGGAAGGCTGGAGTGCAATTGGCCGTTGGGGCGGGGTGCGCTTCAGCGATTTCCTCAAGCGGATCGGTGCCGACACCGATGCCAAGTATGTCGGCTTCAAATGCGCCGACGACTACTACACCAGCATCGACATGGCCACCGCCCTGCATGCGCAAACCCTGCTGGCCCTGACCTATGACGGCGAAGTGCTGCCGCGCCGCTATGGCTTTCCGATGAAGCTGCGCATGCCGACCAAGCTGGGCTACAAGAACCCCAAACACATCCAGGCGATATTCGTCAGCAATACCTACAGCGGTGGCTACTGGGAAGACCAGGGCTACAACTGGTTCGGTGGTAGCTGACGGGCGCCGAGAATTTCTACGGCGCGGCACTCGCTGCGTCGATTCGCAACCTGAGCTTCAAGGAGTTACACCATGAACAAGATCACCACTGCAGTCCTGTCCATGTGCCTGGCACTAGGCGCCGCCAGCGTGTATGCCGCTGACACCATGTCCAAAGATGCGATGAGCAAAGACGCCATGAGCAAGGACTCGATGTCCAAAGATGCGATGAGCAAAGACGCCATGAGCAAGGACTCGATGTCCAAAGATGCGATGAGCAAAGACGCCATGAGCAAGGACTCGATGTCCAAGGATGCGATGAGCAAAGACGCCATGAGCAAGGGCTCGATGTCCAAGGACGCCATGAAAAAAGACGCCATGGCGCAGTAATACCCACCCCTGCAGATCCCATGGGCCGCCTTCCTGGCGGCCTTCTTGCGTGGCCAATCGGCACCGCGCGCCAGGCACTATAATTAACCTGTGTTGTGGCGCGTATTGCCCGGCGAACCCGCTGGCCATACGACGGCTCACAACAGAGGGTTCTGCCATGAAAAATCATTCCTTGCAGCATTTGTCCCACGATCTGGGCATGGCCGTTCACGACACGTGGACCACCACCCGGGTGAAATCCGCCCTGGCCTTCGCCGATAAGACGTTGAGCCTGAATGTCCACGTCAAGACCCATGCCGGCACAGTGGCCTTGAGCGGCAGGGTGCTGACCCATCGCCAGTGTGAACAGGCCATTGAACTGGCCCGGGGCGTGCCCGGGGTCATGGAAGTCGACGCCCGGGAACTGCTGACTAACGTGTTCATGCCGGGCAGCAACATGGAGGCGCCAGACGCCGAGGAGCGCCACGAGTACCGCTCGCCGTTGTCGGGCAAGAAGGACGATGAGCCTTAGCTGACCCGCAACCCAGGCGTAGCAGCCGGGGACTGGCTCCCCGGCTGGCCCAGCCCGATCACAGCTGGACGTGACACCTGACTCGCTGCTGCTCACCCCCACGCATCACCTGTGGTTGTTCACAACCGTGGGTGCTGAAGCTGCAGCGCTCACGGAAAAAACAGCCTGCGGGCAGTTGCCGGTTACCGGGTAGCTCGGTTGGCGCGGCGACCTGTTCGGCATGCAGGGCAACCCCCAGGCGCGGCACCGCTTCGAACAGCAGGCGGGTGTAGGGATGGCGCGGTTCTTCGAGGACCTGGGCGGCGCTGCCCAGTTCGACAATCTGCCCCAGGTACATCACCGCCACACGGTCGGCCATGTGCCGCACCACCGAGACGTTGTGCGAAATTAATATGTACGTCAGGTTGCGGGCCCGTTGCAATTCGGCCAGCAGGTTGAGGATCTGCGCCTGCACCGAGATATCCAGGGCCGAGGTCGGCTCGTCGAGGACGATGATGTCCGGGTCCGAGGACAGGGCCCTGGCGATGGCGATCCGTTGCCGCTGGCCACCGGAAAACTGGTGGGCAAACCGGTCCAGGTACTCCGGGCGGATCCCCACCTGCGCCGCAACCTTGGCCGCGATCTCGCGCATTTCGCTGCGGTTGCGGTGGCCGCGGGCGTACAGCGGTTCGGTGATGATCCTCCAGATCGGCAGGCGCGGATCAAGGGACGATTGCGGATCCTGGAACACGATCTGCACGTTGCTGCTGCCCGGTCCCTTGCTGCCAGCGGCCCAGTTCAGCTCACCGCTGCTGGGCGCGAGCAGGCCCATCAGCAACTGGGCCAAAGTGCTTTTGCCGCAGCCGGACTCGCCGACGATACCCAGGGTTTCCCCGGCCCGCACCTGCAGGTCAATGCCGTTGAGGGCGTGGGCGTAACCCCGTGGTCGCCCCAGCCAGTCGTTGCTCACCGGGAAGCGCACACGCACGTCCGTGAGCCGCAGGATCTCGGCAGCGGATTCGCTAACGGGGTGAATCAGCGCACTGTTCATCACGCAAACTCCTTGAGCGGCAACCAGCACGCGCTTTGGCGTTGCTCATTACCCTGGATGGGGGTCAGGACCGGACGCTTGCCACACACTGGCATGCTGTGCGGGCAGCGTTCTTCGAAAGTGCAGCCCACGGGCAGGGAGGCCAGGTTGGGCACTTGCCCGGGAATGGTCATCAGCGGCTGACCCGGCTCGACCATTTCCGGCAGGCCGCTGAGCAACCCCTGGGTGTAAGGGTGTTGGGGGTTGCCCATGACTTCGGCGGTGCTGCCTTGCTCGACCACGGCGCCGGTGTACATCACGTAGACCCGGTCGCAGAACTGCGAGACCAGCGCCATGTCGTGGGTGATCAGCAAGATCGCCGTGCCTTTTTGCCGGGCCTTCTCGCGTAGCAGCAACAGCACCTGGCGTTGCACCGTGACGTCGAGGGCGGTGGTCGGCTCGTCGGCGATCAGCAATTGTGGTTCGCAGGAAAACGCCAGGGCGATCATCACCCGTTGGCGCATGCCACCGGACAGCTCGAAGGGATAGCTTTCCAGCACTTGTTCAGGGCTGGCGATGTGCATGTCGCGCAGCAAGGCAATGGCCTTGGTGCGCGCCTCGGCGGCACTGATCTTCTGGTGGTGGATGATCACGTCGAGCATCTGCCGGCCGATGCGCCGGGTCGGGTTGAGCGCGGTCATCGGCTCCTGGAAAATCATCGCCGCATCGCGACCGCGAATCTGCAGCAAGTCCTTTTCCGGGGCAGCGAGCATGTCGCGGTTGAGCATGTGCAGGCTGCCACCGGTCACGCGATAACTGCGCTCGGGCAGCAGGCGCATGCTGAGCATTGCGGTCACCGACTTGCCCGAGCCGGACTCGCCGACCACGCCGACTATTTCCCCAGGATTGACGTGCAGCGAGACGCCGTTCAACGCCTTGACGTTGTTCTTGTAGGCCGGGAATTCCAGGCTCAGGTTTTCGATGGCCAATACAGGCGTAGCAGTGTGCATGGTCATTTCCCCTGTTGCCGTGGGTCGAGCAGATCGCGCACGCCATCGCCCAGCAAATTGAAACCGGTGGCGGTGATCAGGATCGCCAGCCCCGGGAAGGTCGAGTACCACCAGTTGTCCAGGATGTAGTTGCGCCCGGTGGCGACCATGGCGCCCCATTCGGCGGTGGGTTGTTGTGCGCCCAGGCCGATGAAACCCAGGGCCGATGCCATGAGGATCGCGCTGCCGATATCCAGGCTCAACTGCACCAGCAAAGGGGGCATGGCATTGCGTGCGACGTGCCAGTGCACCATGTGCCAACGCCCGGCGCCGAAGGTTTCGGCAGCCTTGACGTAGCCCATCTGGCGGATGCTCAGGGCCTGGCCGCGGGCCAGGCGCACATAGGACGGAATCCGTACCAGGGTAATTGCCAACATGGCATTGAACAGGCTGGCGCCCAGCGCGGCGGCCAGGGCCATGATCAGCACCAGCGACGGCACCGACAGCATGATGTCCATCAGGCGCATGGTCAGGGCATCGAAGCGCCCGCCGATCACTCCGGAAAAACAGCCCAGCAAGCCGCCAATCAAGCACGAGGCAAAGGCCACGAACAGGCCGACGCCCACCGATTGCTGGCTGCCGTACAGGACTCGACTGAACAGGTCGCGGCCGACTTCGTCGGTACCGAACCAGTGCTCGGCCGACGGCGGTGCCAGGCGCTCGGCGAGGTGCAGGGCGTTGGGATCATGGCTGGCCAGCCAGGGCGCAAAGATCATGCAAAGCAGGACAATCAGGGTGATTGCCAGGCCGGCCATGGTCAGCGGGCTGCGGCGGATCTGGTAGGCCAGGTAGGCGAGTTTTTCGCGCCAGCGCGGACCACGCGCGGCCGTCAGGGTCAGGGACATTTCAATTCACCTCGCCAATGCGTGGATCGATCACGCGGTACAGAAGATCGATGGCCATGTTCAGCAGTACATAGATAAACGACACCAGGATCGCGAAGCCCATCACTGCCGGGAAGTCCAGGGACTGGATCGACTTGACCACATAGGCGCCCATGCCGGGCCAGGCGAACACGGTTTCGGTCAGCACCGCGCCATACAGCAAGTCGCCCAGGGTCAGCCCCAGCACCGTCACCGAAGGGATCAGCGCATTGGGCAGCGCATGGCGCAGGATCACTGTCCAGCGTGACAGGCCATAAGCCCGGGCTGTGCGAATGTAGTCTTCGCCGAGTTGGTCGAGCATCGCCGAGCGGATCTGCCGGGCGACCACGCCCAGGGTCACGAAGCCCAGGGTCGCGGCCGGCAGGATCAGGTGTTCCAGGGCGTCGAGAAACAGCCCGCCGTCACCGGCCAGCAGGGCGTCGATCAGGTAGAACCCGGTGAAGGTCGGCGGCGGTGCCACGCCTTCGGACAAGCGGCCGCCGCCGGGCAACCAGCCCAGGTGGCCGTAGAACAGCACTATGGCCCCCAGGCCCAGCCAGAAGGCCGGTGTGGAAATGCCAGTGACCGCCAGGGTCCGCGCGATCTGGTCGATCGCCCGGTTGTGATAGACCGCCGACAGCACGCCCAGGGGCACGCCCACCAGGATCGCCAGGAACAGCGCCACCAGGGCCAGCTCCAGCGTGGCAGGGAAGAATGCCTGCAAGTCTTCCAGCACTGGACGGTTGGTGCGGATCGACGTCCCGAGGTCGCCGTGCAACAGGTCCATCAGGTAGCGGCCGTATTGTTGGTACAGCGGCAGGTCCAGCCCCAACTGGTGACGAATGCCCGCCACCAGCGCATCGCTGGCCCGGTCGCCGGCGATCAACCGGGCGGGATCCCCGGGGATCAAGTGGGAAATTGCAAAGGTAATCAGCGAAACGCCGAACACGACCAACACCAGGCCGAACAGGCGCTTGCGCAACAGAGTCAGGAAGGCCATTTGGCACCTCAGTCACAGCAACGACAAAATTCAACAGCCGCGCCAGCCATTGCTGGCTGGCGCGAGGGAGCGGGTTTACTTGCTCATGCTGCCAAGGTTGAACACCTGTTCCAGCATCGGGTTGAACACGTAGCCCTTGACCGAATCACGCATCGGCAGGGTGTAGCTCTTCTGATAGAGGTAGGCGTAGACGCTGTCCTTGAGCACCATTTTTTGCGCGCTCTGGTACAGCTCGACGCGCTTGGCCGTGTCGCTGGTGGTGGCGGCCTCGCGGATCAGGGTGTCGACCTGGGGGTTGCTGTAGAACGAACGGTTGCCTTGCAGGCCCTGCATCTTGGAGTCGAACCAGAAGTTCATGAACATGTAGGGGTCGGCGAAGTCCGGGCTCCAGGTGCCCACGGCGATGTCGTAGTCGGCCTGGCCAACGCGTTCACGCAAGGTGGCGTTGGCGGTTTTTTCCAGCTTGAGGTTGATGCCCAACGGCGCCAGGGCCGCTTGCAGGGTCAGGCCGATCGGCTCCCAGTTGGCGTCCTTGTCCGAGTACATGTAGCTCAGGTTGGTGATCTTCTGCGGTGCCTTGGCCAGGCTCTCCTTGGCGGCTGCCATGTCTTGCTTCATCTCGGGCAGGGAGCTGTCGTAGGCCCACATGCCATCCGGGATCGGCCCGTTCAGCAGCTTGGCCTTGTCCTTGAGAATGCCCTTGACGATGCCGTTGTAGTCCACTGCTTCGGTAATCGCCCGGCGAGCGTCGACGCTGGTCAGCGGGCCTTTCTTGTTGTTCAGGTACAGGTAGGTGACCCGCAGCGACGGGAACTCCTTGACCACCACGCCCGGCTTGCTGGCGAGAGCGCCCAACTGGTCTTCGGGCATGTCCTCGATGATGTCCAGGTCACCGCGTTCCAGTTGCAGGCGGCGCACCGACGGCTCGGCGATGATCTTCAGCACCACGGTTTTCAGCGCAGGCTTGGGCCCGGCGAAGTGCGGGTTGGGCTCCATGGTCAGCGACTGGCCTTTCTGCCAGTTGCTCAGGCGGTACGGGCCGGAACCTGCGGTGTGGCTGGACAGCCAGGCGTTGGTTTCCGCGCCTTTGCTGGCCACGGCCGGGTTGACGATCGAAGCGCCGTTGTGGGCCAGGGTGAACAGGAACGGGGCGAACGGCGTCTTGAGCGTGAAACGAATAGTCTGTGGGTCGATCACGGCGACCACCATGTCTTCCGGGAACGCACCGGACGGCCCTTGCTTGAGGGTCATCAGGCGGTCGAAGGAAAACTTCACGGCGGCGGCGTCCACACTGGCGCCGTCATCGAACTTGTTGCCGGGCTTGATCTTGAATTCCCAGACCAGGTTGTCCGGGGAAACGGTCCAGCTTTCAGCCAGGTCGCCCTGGACTTCGGTGCTGCTCTTGTCACCCTCGATCTTGTAGCCCACCAGGCGCTGGTAGGACGGGTAGGTGATGGTCCAGTCGTTGTTGTCGAAGGTCACGGCCGGGTCGAGGGTCTGCGGGTCGGCGGGTTTGCCGATGACCAGTGTGTCCTGGGCGACGGCCGCGCTGGCGGCTTGCCAGGCGCCGAGGCTCAGGGCGCTGCACAGGACGCTCAGCAGCAGTTTGCCGACGCCGGGGAAAGGTTTGCGGGTCACGGTGGTGATTAGGGTCATGCCGGTTTCCTTGATCATTCGATGTATGGAAGTACGTCAGGTTTGTTTTTATAAAATCTATAACCGGGCAGTAGCATGTGAAGCAGGGTGGAGCGTTTTGTTGTTGTAGGTCGCGGCAGAAACTCTGCGGTTTCTTCGGTACGTCTTGGCCGGGGGCGGTTCATTCCTCCAGCAGGGGGTAGTCGTCGGCATTCGGCAGTTCGAAATGCCACCACTCGGTGGCGATGGCCTGGAAGCCGGCGCCGAGCATGATCCCCAGCAGCAACAGGCGATTGCGCTGCACGCTCGCTGGCAGGTCGGGATAAAACTGATGGGACTTTTCTTCCATCGCGTCGAAGGCCGTGCCCATGTCCAGCGGCGTGCCATCGCTGTCCACCAGGGTCAGGTCGACGGCCACGCCGCGGCTGTGGTGCGAGCCCAGGTGGGGATCACGCACGTAGTCGTTGTTGGGCAAGGCTTCCCATAACAGGTACTGGGCATACGGCGGGCGGTAGGCGTCATAGATGCGCAGGGTGTAGCCGGCCAGGCGCGCCAGTTGGCTGGCCTTGTCCAGGCACTCGGCGGCTGCGGCGTGCAACAGGCAGCGCGCCGTCGGGTAGATCACTTTTCCAGCCAGGTTGTCGGCACTGGCGTAGATCAGATCGATTTGCACCTGATAACGCTGGGCGTCAATTTCTACAAGGGGGCTGTGGCTCACGCAAACACTCCAGTTGGGATTCAGTGGGGCGGGGGGATCAGCCTTCGAACTGGCCGAAGGCTTTTTGCAATTGACGGTTCCTGGCCAGGCGTTCATCGAGGCGCTCGCCGTATTTCTCCGCGACGGCCGAAACCACCAGGTTCAACAGGCACGCCAGGGGCGCCGGGGAGTCCCAGAACTGCCCGACATCGGTTTTCAGCTGCAACAGGTCAAGGGGATAGTCACGGGCCCAGGGGCATTGCAGGTCGGTGATCAGCGCCAGCGGCAGGTCGTTGTCGATCGCCGCGTCGCAGAAGGTCTGGGTCACGCTGGAGTACGCGCGAAAGTCGGCAATGATGGCGTACGGGTTGGCGAAGCCGGAGTTCAGGGTTTCGGCATAGATGCCCGACAGGCCATCGACGTAGTAGACCTTGGGGCGAATGTATTCCAGGTGACTGTGGAAGGCCGTGAGGATCCCGCGTGTGGACTGGATTCCGAGAATGAACACCGCATCGGCTTCGTAGATGCGCTGCACGATCTGGGCAAAGGTCTCGCTGCGCGCCAGGGCGTAGACCATCTGGATCGCTTCGATCTCGCGATGTTGGGAGCGCTCCAGGGCGTCGTCGGCGTTGGTTTCGGCACGGAAGGCGGCAATCCGGTCGGTGATCAGCCAGGAAGTGGGCGCCTCGCCGCGCAGGCTCTGTTTGACCTCATCGATATTCTGGTAGCCCAGGGAGCGCAAGAACCGCCCCACGGAAATCCCGGTGGTGGAGGTCTGCTGGGCGATGCTGTCGGCCGACTCGAAGGGCAATTGCTCGGGGTTGCCGAGCAGGTAACTGGCGATGCGCTTGCCGGTCGGGGTCAGGCTGGAGAACTTGTGTTCCAGCAACTGCAGAAAACTGTTCTTTTCCATGGACATAGGGGCGCGCCAGGTACGGGATTGTTATATATGTGTCATTTATTGTGACCGTGTTATGAACATAACATTCGTTATCGAGGGAACACAACGCCTTTTTACTCAGTGCGCCAATGACCCGGTTTGCCGGCTGGACGCTGTTGCGTCGCCTGTGGCATGGTCCAGCGCTCAGGTACGTCAGGCTTGTTCAGTAGTCGGGGTTGTCGTGATGGTTGCGGGTGAGTTGTGCGCTGCACAGATGTCGATGGCCACGCTCGAGGCATTTAATGGTTGCCTGCTCCAGCTGGCGCGGGTTGCGCGGGAGCGGGGCGGTTCGCACTTCATTGCCGAAGGCTTGCAGGCCTTTCGCCAATTGGTGCCGTTTGCCTCGGGTTGGTGGGGTGAGATGTCGGCCTCCCACGCCAGCGCGCCGCCGCAAAGCTGGATGCACGGGCGTATCGACCTGCCGGAGTCCTTTGTCGAGGAGTGGAGCCAGGTGGCGGAACTGGACTGCTTCGCCAATGACACCTTTACCCGCCTGGGGCAGGTGATGCGCGACAGCGAGTTCACCGACCCCAGCGAGGAAGTGAACGACTTCGCCCGCCGGCATGATCTCTATCACCTGATGAGCATCACTTTCGAATTGCCTGAAAGCGGCCTGTACTTTTTTGTCTGCCTGTACCGGGGCGTCGACGACGCGACTTTCAATGAGTGCGAGGCCGGGTTGTTCCAGGCCTTCTGTGATCACTTGTTGCAGCTGTGGCGATTCCAGGTGCAGGACATGATCCGCCTCGACACCGGCAATGGCGCCAGCGATTTTGGCGTAGCGCGCATGGACGGCAGCCTGCTGTATGTGGGCGCGCAGTTATGTGCCGCGATTGGCCGCGAAGTGCCGGGGTGGAACGGCTCGATCCTGCCGCCCCAAGTCATCGCCCAACTGGCCAAGGTCCCCTGCGTGATGCGCCTGGGCCGCTGCGCCCTGACCCTGAGCCCGAATGCCGAGCATGTGATCCTGTCCCTCGAAGCGCCACCGCGCGGGGTGGTCCTGGCCCCCCGCGAACGCACGGCGGCCATGCTGTTTGCCGCGGGTCACTCGTACAAGGAAATCGCCAGGATCCTCGCCCTGAGCCCCGCCACCGTGCGCACCTACCTGCGCAATTGCTACGTGCAGTTGGGGGTCAAGAGCAAGGTCGAACTGGGCTCGGCGTTGCGCTCCAACAGCTGACACGCAGCAA
>NZ_CATKPN010000058.1:0-43426 GCF_949767245.1 Pseudomonas sp. IT-P176 | reverse complement strand
GGGATGGCCCATTGCGGCGACCCCCCAAATCAATGTCGGAGTACGGGCATGCCGAGCCTAAGCGAGGCACCGAGTGGTGGGGTAAAAGCGTTTTGCTTACTTTTGCGCTGTTCAAAAGTGAGCCGCTGTAAAAGCGGAACCCATATCAGCCATTATCGCAAGAATGGATATGTACTCCGCCTAATCCAACCCCCCCCCAGAGGCCGCTACAACGTTGTGTAGATACCTATGCCGAGATAGGGCCTTCAAAAGCCCCGCAACATCAGGCCTTACGCCAAACCCCCTGGCCACTCAAGCGCTGCCGATCATGGGCCGCGTTGAAATCCTGTTGCGGTCCTTTTGGTACCACCCCCGTCGGATTGATGGTCTTGTGGCTGGCGTAGTAGTGATTCTTGATGTGGGTAAAGTCCACAGTCTCGGCAATCCCCGGCCATTGATACAGTTCGTGTAGCCAGTTCGACAGGTTCGGGTAATCGGCTATCCGACGCAGGTTGCACTTGAAGTGGCCGTGATACACCGCATCGAACCGGATCATCGTAGTGAACAAGCGCACATCCGCTTCAGTCAGGTACTCCCCCGCCAGATAGCGGTTTGCGCCCAAGACACGCTCCAGGTGATCGAGCTCGGCAAACACCTCATCAAACGCCTCTGCATATGCCTGTTGCGAGGTGGCAAACCCTGCGCGATACACGCCATTGTTCACGGCCGGATAGATCCGCTCATTCAGCGCATCGATCTCGCCGTGCAGCGGTGCCGGGTAGAAGTCCAGGTCATTGCCGGTCAAGTCATCGAACGCGCTGTTGAACATGCGGATGATCTCGGCCGATTCATTGCTGACGATGCGTTTGAGCTTTTTGTCCCACAGTAGCGGCACGGTGACGCGGCCGGTGTAGTCGGGCGTGTCGGCTGTATAGCGCTGGTGCATGAAGTCGAAGTGATCGAGTTTGTCGCCGGTTGATCCGAGCGCAGTGTCGAAGGTCCAGCCGTTTTCCAGCATCAGCCAACTGACCACCGAAACGTCGATCAGGCCTTCCAGGCCTTTGAGTTTGCGCAAGATCAGCGTGCGATGTGCCCACGGACAGGCGAGCGAAACGTAGAGGTGATAACGCCCGGCTTCAGCGCTAAAGCCGCCTTCGCCGCTGGGGCCGGGCTGGCCGTCAGTCGTGACCCAGTTGCGGCGTTTCGCCTGTTCGCGCTGGAACGCCCCGTCTTTGCTGCTTTCGTACCACTGGTCCTGCCAGTGGCCATCAACGAGTAAACCCATGATCAAGACTCCGCAAACCAATAATCGTTGGAGCCGAGTCTATTCCGATGAGTTCGAACAAAAAGCGCAAAGATCGGGCGCCAATGATCGGTTAAATCGATTTGTCGCGAGCAGCCCAGTATTTTTCGGCGGTTTCAAATGCTTGCTCACGGGGTTGGCCAAGACCGCGCAGGGCCAGGGCCATGGTCGAAATCAGGGCCATTTGCGGATAGCTGTCGACTACATCGCCGCGCCACACCGCTTTCAGATGCTCGATATCCAGCGAGGCCGGCTTGACGTGACGTTGCGCCGACAGCTGTGGCCATTCTTCGTCCCAGCTCTCGCCGCCGGCAGTGCCGTACAGATGGCTGTCGGCATCCGGGTTGATCTCGATTTCACCGCCATCGCCCTTGACCACAATCGCCGTGTCACCGAGCAAGCCGCTGGCATCGCGATGCACAGCCTGATAGCCCGGATGGAAAATGCTTTGCAGGCCGCAGCGCGCGCCCAGCGGGTTAAGGATCCGCGCCAGCGAATGAATCGGTGAGCGCAGGCCGAGCGTGTTGCGCAGGTCGATCATCTTCTGCAGTTGCGGCGCCCAGTCCATCAGCGGCATGAACGCCAGGCCAGCGTTGTCCAGTGCCGTACCGACTTGCTGCCAGTTGCGGCACAACGCAATGTTCAATTCGCCGAGCAGTTGCTCGCTGTACAGGCGCCCGGCAGTGTGTGCGCCACCGCCATGCATGAAGATGCGCACGCCGTTCTGGGCCAGGCACTTGGCTGCCAGCAGGTACCACGGCAGGTGCCGCTTCTTGCCGGCGTAGGTCGGCCAGTCGAGATCGACCGCCAAGGGCGGGGCGTGCAGGCGCTCGCGCAGGGCTTCGGTGAAGCCCGCCAGTTCTTGCGGGCTCTCTTCCTTGTGCCGCAACAGCATGAGGAAGGCGCCGAGCTGGGTGTCCTCGACCTTGTCGTCGAGCAGCATGCCCATGGCTTCGCGGGCTTCCTCGCGGGTCAGGCTGCGCGCGCCGCGCTTGCCTTTGCCGAGGATGCGCACGAAGGGGGCAAATGGGTGTTCGGCGGGCGTTTCGGTAAGCAGTGGGGCGAAATCGGTCATAGACAATTCGTCGGTTTGGGCAGGCCCGCCAGCTTGGCGGCGAGTTTGGCGGGAGTGCCTTTGAACAGGCGGTTCAGGTGCAGGCTGTTGCCCTTGTCCGGTCCCAGCTTGAGCGCGGTGTATTTGATCAGCGGGCGAGTTGCCGGTGATAGCTGGAACTCCTGGTAGAAACCGCGCAGCAGCTCGAGGATTTCCCAGTGTTCGGCGCTCAGTTGCAGCTCTTCGGTGGCCGCCAGCGCGTCGGCGACTTGCGCCGACCAGTCCGCCAGGTCGAGCAGATAGCCGTCTTTGTCCAGTTCTATCTGGCGTGTACCCACGGTCAGCGTGTTCATAACCAGCTGTTGACCTTGTCGTAGGTTATCGACAGTTCGACGAAGGCCGGGTAGTCAATGGACTTGATCCACTGCGGCACCGGCAAGCCGCGAGCCTGGACGTCTTCTTCCAGGACAAACAGCTGCGGGCTGTCAGCCCGTTGCTGTAACTGATTGCACGGTGTGGTGCCGGGTTGTAGGGCATAGACCGCGTCCCCTGTGAGCAGCAGGCCATCGTTGCCGCTGAGCAAGCGCAGGCAACTGTCCAGCCGGTTGTCGGAGAAAGGCGAATGAGACAACACATGCAAAGTCGACATCAGAGGGTAATAACCTGGTCATAGCGGTCAATAACGGCCGAGATCTGCCCGGCGGCCAATAGCTGCAGTTCTTCGAGGCTCAAGTCCTGCGCCTGCAAGCCACGTGCGTGGGCACTGTCGGCGCAGACGTAGAGGTCTTCGACACCGAACAGGCCAAGGGCTTGCAGGTTGGCGCTGAGGTCTTTCTGCTGGATGGCCTTGGCATTCTGCTGGCTGGCCAGCTGGAACACGCCATCATCCAGAAACAGCAGGCCGATGGGCAGGTCGAAGGCGCCGCCGGCCAGCACGATGTCCAGTGCTTCACGGGCACCGGGGCCAGACCAGGGGGCCTGGCGGCTGATAATCAACAGGGATTTAGGCATGGCTCATGGCCCTCCAAAGCAAATCAGGCGATCGGCGTCTTGCACCGCGTCGTGCAGTTGACCGAGGCCGGACAACTGCCACGGCGCGTCGACATCGATCGCGCTGCGCTGATAGCGCTTGGCCTCGGTCTCGTCCAGTACACCGCGTCTCAGGGCGGCGGCGATGCACACCACGCCATCGAGCTGGTGCGCACTGACGAAGGTGCGCCACTGCTGGGCGACGTCCTGCTCATCCTGCGGGGTGACGACGCTGCTCGAAGCGTTGTAGACGCCGTCCTGATAGAAAAACAGCCGTACGATCTGGTGCCCGCCGGCCAGCGCAGCCTGGGCGAACAGCAGGGCGCGGCGCGAGGAGGGCGCGTGAGGGGCAGAAAACAGCGCGATGGCGAACTTCATGGCGAACTCTGACGATAAATCTGCGGCCATGATAATGCTTTATCGGCGGTGCGGCGAAGGGCGATTCAGCGTGGCATGTAGCCCAGTTGCCAGCGGCGCGGAATCTTCAGCGAGACAATGCCCAGCACGGCCGCCAACAAGCCGCTGGCGTACAGCGCTTGCAGGCCGAACCGTTGCTCCAGGATCGCCCCCAGCACGGCACCGGCAAACATCCCGGCCCAGGGGATCAACTGCACGCGCCAGCCCGTGCGCCGCTCGCCCAGCATCCAGCGCCCCAGGCCACGGCCGAAGCGTGACAGGGCGCCGGTAACGTAAGTCAGGCCAATCGGCAGGCCGTTGACCTGCTCCACGGCGGCATTGAGCATGCCCATGGCCAGAATGGCCGCCAGCAATGCCGGGAATTGCGTTTCGAATGGCCAGGCCGCAGCGGCGCACAGCAGGGCGGCGATACTCAGCATCAAGGGCAGGGCGCGGCGCCGACCGATGCGACTGACGATCACGCCCAAGGCGTTGCCGACGATAAACATCAGCACCAGCACTGACAGGTGCAGGGTCAGTAGCCAGTCACTGGCGCTGATCGCCACCGCCAGCCGGGTGGTGTTGCCGCTCATGAAGGAAACAAAGTCGCCGGTGGCCATGAAGCCGATGGCGTCGGTCATGCCCGCCAGGACCGACAGGCTCGCCACCAGGCACAGGCCGACCCGGCCGCGCCATTTCTGCACGTGCAACAGCCCGCTGGTGGGTGCGCGATGGGGTGGGGAAGGCAGCATCGGCTAACGCTCGAGGCCGTGCAGTTCGCAGTACTCCTGCCAGTCCATGCCGGCCATCTGCGCCACCTCCTTGTGCACTTCCAGCCGTTGGGCGGCGAAGTCCTCGGGGGTAGCGGCGGTCAACTGTAAGGTCAGTTCCCAGGCAAACAGGCCCAGGCGCTCGGCCTCGGCTTCGTAGGCTTGGTGCAGGTGTTCGCTGCGAAACTGCTCCATGCTCTCGCCTTTGGCCTGGGCAGCCAGCGGATTGAGGTGGTCCAGTTCTTCGCGCAGTGCCGGATGGGCATTGAGAAAACGTTGCAGCGCCAGTTCGTGTTGCGATTCGATCGAGGCCATGAATCATCCTGGTCAAAATGAAAGTATGCGCGCGGTACCGGGCCGGGCCTTGATCCGGGTCAGGAAGTCTTCTTGCGGTTGGCCTTGGCCTCGGCTGCCAGGCACTCGAGGGCAAATTGTTCGGTGTAGGTCATCTGGATCGGCGTGGTCTCGCCCTTTACCGTGCGTTCGCCGTCGAGAATGTAGCGGATGCGTTTGTCGGTCACGCCAATGCGCTTGGCAATCCAGGAGGGGGTCTGGCCGATCTGGCTGATCAGTTTGTCGGCGTAGTCGGTGGACGGTTTGTACAGCTCGGCGTTGGGGGTCATTGGTTTTCCAGAAAGAGTACGTGGCGCAGGGCGCCCATAATGGCGCGACAGGGTGCGTGAATAACCGTGGCCTGTCGCGCCTTATCTCGAAGTAAAGCAGAGCCTTTGCACTTCGAGACGGCGGTGTGGAGTGATAGAGTCGCCGTTTTACCTATTTAAGGAAGCACGATGCGTATTTGTCTGGTGGCACTGGCGGGGCTGTTACTGGCCGGGTGTGCGGGATCGACGATGAACCAGGCCCGCACCCAGAGCCCCTACAAGACGCTCGCTTCGAACAAGGCTGATCTGGTGGTTGCCCAGTGTGTGCAGTTTGCCTGGCAGGATGAGGCAGTGTTTGGGGTGGATGCCAGCGGTTACCTGGAGCCGGGGGACGGTGGTGGGTTTACTGTTTATACCCGGTCGGCTGAGTCGTTTATCGATGTGCAGGGCGGGGTGTTGAAGTATTACGTGGTACAAGATAGCTGGGTTGCCACGCGTCGGTTGGCGGCTTTGGCGACCTGCTTGTAGGGGGTTATCCATAGATGTGGCAGCGAGCTTGCTCGCGATGGGGCCTGAGCCACTGCTATCGCGAGCAAGCTCGCTCCTACAGCTGTGGCAAGGCAGCCACCGGGAAGTCGAACGCGGCCAGTTGGAATCCCTGGTCGTCCACCTGCAATGCCCAGCCTTGACGGTCCCAGTCACCCAGCACAATGCGCTTGGCTGCCAGGTCGCCAATTTGCAGCTTGTGGATGGCGGGACGGTGCGTGTGGCCGTGGATCAGGGTTTTTACCCCGTATTGCTGCATGATCCGCGGGATTTCCTCGGGGGTCACGTCGACGATGTCGTTGGCTTTCATGCGGGTCTGCGCGCGGCTTTCGCTTCGCAACTTGCGCGCCAGCGCGTGGCGGGTGCGCAGGGGCAGGTGGCGCAGGATGAACAGCGTCAGCGGGTTGCGCAGGTAACGTCGCAGTTTCATGTAGCCGATGTCGCGGGTACACAGGCTGTCGCCGTGCATCAGCAGCACCGGTTCACCCGCGAGTTGCACCACACTCGGGTCTTTTAGCAGGGTACAGCCGGCTGCTTTGCAGAAAGCCTTGCCCAACAGGAAGTCGCGATTGCCGTGCATCAGAAAGATGGCCGTGCCGCTGTCGCTCAAGTTGCGCAGGGCTTGGCAGATGGAGCGTTGGAAGGGGCTCATGGCGTCGTCGCCGATCCAGGCCTCGAAAAAGTCGCCCAGTATGTACAGCGCACTGGCCGTGCGGGCACGGGTGGCGAGCAAATCCAGAAACGCCCGGGTGATGTCCGGGCGCTCCTCTTCCAGATGTAAGTCTGAAATCAGCAGTATCACTCAATGATCTCGGCTTTCTCGATGATCACGTCTTCTGCTGGAACGTCCTGGTGGCCGGACTTCATGGTGGTGGAAACACCCTTGATCTTGTCGACAACGTCAGTGCCGGCAGTCACTTTGGCGAACACCGCGTAGCCCCAGCCCTGCACGTTCTTGCCGCTGTGGTTGAGGAAGCTGTTGTCCGCCACGTTGATGAAGAACTGCGCGGAAGCCGAATGCGGCTCCATGGTGCGAGCCATGGCCACGGTGTACTTGTCGTTGGAAAGACCGTTGTCCGCTTCGTTCTGGATGCTTGGACGCTTGTCTTTCTTTTCCTTCATGCCTGGCTCGAAACCACCGCCCTGGATCATGAAGTTGCCGATTACACGGTGGAACACGGTGTTGGTGTAGTGACCGGCCTTAACGTACTCGATGAAGTTGGCCACGGTGATCGGGGCTTTCTCGGCGTTCAGGTCCAGGACGATGTCGCCGTGGTTGGTGGTCAGTTTGACTTGAGTCATGATCGCTACTCTTTAAGGAATTCGTGGGTTTCGGGGCCGCACGGCCCCCAACCGGTTTGGCCAGCGTCGGCCAAGGTGCGCAGTTTAGCGTGCCGGGCGCGAATTTCGAGGCTGTTTTTTCATCTGGGTTCGATTAAAAGCAGCAGTTTTCCGGCCTGCTCTGTCAGGCACTTGACCGCATCGGCTATGATAGCGGCTTTGTTTTGTTCGGCCTGCATGTAGGCCACGCACTTGTACGCCCAAGGATCCTATGAGCAAGCCCACTGTCGACCCTGCCTCGAATTCCAAGAACGGCCCAGCCGTGCCGGTCAACTTCCTGCGCCCGATCATCCAGGCGGACCTGGACTCGGGTAAGCACACGCAGATCGTCACCCGTTTTCCGCCAGAGCCCAATGGTTACCTGCACATCGGTCACGCCAAGTCGATCTGTGTGAACTTCGGCCTGGCCCAGGAATTCGGTGGCGTCACGCACCTGCGTTTCGACGACACCAACCCGGCCAAGGAAGACCAGGAATACATCGATGCCATCGAAAGCGACGTCAAGTGGCTGGGTTTCCAGTGGTCCGGTGAAGTGCGCTATGCCTCGCAGTATTTCGACCAGTTGCACGACTGGGCGGTCGAGCTGATCAAGGCGGGCAAGGCCTATGTCGACGACCTGACCCCTGAGCAGGCCAAGGAATACCGCGGCAGCCTGACCGAGCCGGGCAAGAACAGCCCGTTCCGTGAGCGCAGCGTGGAAGAAAACCTCGACCTGTTCGCCCGCATGAAAGCCGGTGAGTTTCAGGACGGTGCACGGGTGCTGCGGGCCAAGATCGACATGGCCTCGCCGAACATGAACCTGCGCGACCCGATCATGTACCGCATCCGTCATGCCCACCACCACCAGACCGGTGACAAGTGGTGCATCTACCCCAACTATGACTTCACCCACGGTCAGTCGGATGCCATCGAAGGCATCACCCACTCGATCTGCACCCTGGAGTTCGAAAGCCATCGTCCGCTGTACGAGTGGTTCCTGGACGCGCTGCCGGTGCCGGCCAAGCCGCGCCAGTACGAATTCAGCCGCCTGAACCTGAACTACACCATCACCAGCAAGCGCAAGCTCAAGCAACTGGTCGATGAAAAGCACGTACATGGCTGGGATGACCCGCGTATGTCGACGCTGTCGGGCTTCCGTCGTCGCGGCTACACCCCGGCGTCGATCCGCAACTTCTGCGACATGGTTGGCACCAACCGTTCCGATGGCGTGGTCGACTTCGGCATGCTGGAATTCAGCATCCGTCAGGATCTCGACGCGAACGCCCCGCGCGCCATGTGCGTGTTGCGTCCGTTGAAGGTGGTGATCACCAACTATCCGCAAGACCAGGTCGAAAACCTCGAACTGCCGCGTCATCCGCAGAAAGAAGAGCTGGGCGTGCGCAAGCTGCCGTTCGCCCGTGAAATCTACATCGACCGCGATGACTTCATGGAAGAGCCGCCAAAAGGCTACAAGCGCCTGGAACCGAACGGCGAAGTGCGCCTGCGTGGCAGCTACGTGATCCGCGCCGACGAAGCGATCAAGGATGCCGACGGCAATATCGTCGAGCTGCGCTGCTCCTACGATCCAGACACCCTGGGCAAGAACCCTGAAGGCCGCAAGGTCAAGGGTGTGGTGCATTGGGTGCCGGCGGCTGCCAGCATCGAGTGCGAAGTGCGCCTGTACGATCGCCTGTTCCGCTCGGCCAACCCTGAGAAGGCCGAAGACAGCGCCAGTTTCCTGGACAACATCAACCCTGACTCACTGCAAGTCCTCACCGGTTGTCGTGCCGAGCCTTCGCTGGGCGATGCACAGCCGGAAGACCGTTTCCAGTTCGAGCGCGAAGGTTACTTCTGCGCGGATATCAAGGACTCGAAACCGGGCGCTCCGGTATTCAACCGTACCGTGACCCTGCGCGACTCCTGGGGTCAGTGATTCAGTCAAGGAACTAACGTGCTAACGATCTACAACACGCTCACCAAGAGCAAAGAAGTCTTCAAGCCGCTCGATGGCAACAAGGTGCGCATGTACGTGTGCGGCATGACCGTGTACGACTACTGCCACCTCGGCCACGGCCGCAGCATGGTCGCGTTCGACCTGGTGACCCGCTGGTTGCGGTTCAGCGGGTACGACCTGACCTACGTGCGCAACATCACCGACATCGACGACAAGATCATCAATCGGGCCAATGAGAACGGTGAGTCGTTCGAAGCCTTGACCGAGCGCATGATCGCGGCGATGCACGAAGACGAAGCGCGCCTGAACATCCAGAAGCCGGACATGGAGCCGCGCGCCACGGATCACATTCCGGGCATGCACGCGATGATCCAGACCCTGATCGACAAGGGTTACGCCTACGCCCCGGGCAATGGCGACGTGTACTACCGCGTCGGCAAGTTCATGGGCTACGGTAAGCTGTCGCGCAAGAAGATCGAAGACCTGCGCATCGGTGCGCGGATCGAGGTCGACGAAGCCAAGGACGATCCCCTGGATTTCGTGCTGTGGAAGGGCGTCAAGCCGGGCGAGCCGAGTTGGGAGTCGCCGTGGGGCGCTGGGCGTCCGGGCTGGCACATCGAGTGCTCGGTGATGTCCACCTGCTGCCTGGGCGAGACCTTCGACATTCATGGTGGCGGCAGCGACCTGGAGTTCCCGCACCACGAGAACGAAATCGCCCAGAGCGAAGCGGCCACCGGCAAGACCTACGCCAACGCGTGGATGCATTGCGGGATGATTCGGATCAATGGCGAGAAGATGTCCAAGTCCTTGAACAACTTCTTCACCATCCGCGATGTGCTGGAAAAGTACCACCCGGAAGTCGTGCGTTACCTGCTGGTGTCGAGCCACTACCGCAGCGCCATCAACTACTCGGAAGACAACCTCAAGGACGCCAAGGGCGCCCTGGAGCGTTTCTACCACGCATTGAAAGGCCTGCCGAAGGTGGCGCCGGCCGGTGGCGAAGCCTTTGTCGAGCGGTTCACCCAGGTGATGAACGACGACTTCGGCACGCCGGAAGCCTGCGCGGTGCTGTTCGAGATGGTGCGCGAGATCAACCGCCTGCGTGAGAGCGATCTCGATGCGGCGGCCGGCCTGGCAGCGCGCTTGAAAGAACTGGCCAGCGTGCTGGGTGTGTTGCAGCTTGAGGCCGATGACTTCCTGCAGGCTGGCGCCGAAGGACGGGTGGATGCGGCTGCAGTCGATGGCTTGATCGCCGCGCGCCTGGCGGCTCGTGCCGCTAAAGACTGGGCCGAATCCGACCGCATCCGCGACCAGCTCACCGCCATGGGCGTGGTGCTGGAAGACGGCAAGGGTGGTACGACCTGGCGTCTGGCTGACTGACTGCTGCGCTGCTACAAACCAAACCCGCCTAGTGCGGGTTTTGTTTTGACCGGCATCGCAAGCCATCGATTCGGCAGATCATCCGTGAGGCTAAGGGCTGACCACTGATCGTTATTTGCGGGTTTTTTCCCACTCAGTGGGAATCTGGTTTCAGTTAATGGAAAACTCGGTGCACCATGCCCGCAAGAGCATGAGGCCGATATGAACTACAACACGCCCACTGATCGCTTGCTGCAAATCCTCGTCACCCTGGGGCAATCCGGCGAGGCGATCTCCGCCAAAGAACTGTCCGAGCAACTGGCACAGCCGCTCAGCAGCACTTATCGCCATCTCAAGACCCTGCTGCGCTGGGGGCTTGCCGAAGAGAACGGTCAGGGTCGCTATTTGCCGGGGCCAACTTGTTTGCAACTGGCCAAGAAATTCGACCGCGAAGCCGTGCTGGTGACCCTCGCCAAGCCGGAACTCAAGCGCCTGGCCGAGCAAAGCCAGGAAAGCGTGGCGTTAATGGTGCCCAGCAATGGCCAGGCGATTTGCATCGAACTGGTCGACAGCCCGCAACCGCTGCGTTGCTGCTACCAAAAAGGGCTGGCCCAGCCGCTGTTGGTCGGTGCGTCGGCGAGAGTGCTGTTGGCCTATATGGATGAGGCGCAAAGCCTGTCGGCTCTTTTGGCGCAAGGCGTCGAAAGCGAGGACGTCGCCACGTACCAACGCAGTTTTGCCGATATCCGCGCTGCCGGTTATGCCGTGAGTGTGAGTGAAATCGACGACGGCATTTGGGGTATCAGCGCGCCGTTGCTCGACAGCCGAAATCGCCTGCACGGCGCCATCAGCCTCATGGCTCCTGCCTTCCGGGCGCACACCCGCAGTGAACGCCTGATCCGCTGGACCCAGGACGTGGCCCTGCGCCTGAGCGCCCGGCTCGACTGAATTTGACTGGAATTTCAAGCATGACTGCTGTTTCTGACATACCCCTGTGGACAGGTCGTATCGACGCTGGCGAAGGGCAGGCTGCGCTGCGCTGGCATCAATGGGTCAAGCCCTTCTGCGAGGGTCAGTCTGCGGGTGCAGCACTGATTGGACTGGCCTGTGATGAAGGCGTCAAACGTAATCAAGGACGCACCGGCGCCCGTCTTGGCCCGTCAGCACTGCGCAAGGCGCTGACCAACCTGGCGTGGCACGGCCGTGCGCCGCTGTATGACGCGGGCGATGTGAGCTGCACCGACAGCAACCTCGAAGGCGCGCAGCAGATTTACGCTCACCACGTCAGCTATATGCTCAACCAGGGGCATTTGCCGTTGGGGTTGGGTGGCGGCCATGAAATCGCCTTTGCCAGCTTTAGCGGCCTGGCCGATCACCTGCGCCAGGCCACCCCGCATGCGCGGATCGGCGTTCTCAACTTTGATGCCCACTTTGATCTGCGCCATGGTGAACAAAGCAGTTCGGGTACCCCTTTTCGCCAGATAGCCGAGTACTGCCAGCGTGCGCAGATGCCGTTCACCTATTGCTGCCTGGGTGTCAGCCAGATGAACAACACCCAGGCGCTGTTTGAGCAGGCGCAGCGACTGAATGTGCGTTACCGCCTCGACCGGCAAATGAACAGCTGGGACATACCCGCCTGCGAAGCGCTGATCGATGAGTTCTTGCAAGACGTCGATCACCTCTACATGACCATCTGCCTTGATGTCCTGCCCGCCAGCCAGGCGCCCGGTGTCAGTGCGCCGTCTGCCCATGGCGTGGACATGCAGATCGTCGAGCACCTGATACGTCATGCCAAGGCCAGCGGCAAATTGCGCATGGCCGACATCGCCGAACTCAACCCCGGCCTGGATATCGACAATCGAACCGCCCGCATTGGCGCGCGTCTGCTCGCCAGCCTGATCGATTAAGTTTTTCCGTAAATCCCTGAAACCGCTTGTTGAATCATAAGAAAAAGAGAAATTCGCCATGCTGACATTCGAACTGGATGCGCTGAGCACCCTCGCTCTCGCTTTGCTCCTGCTGGGCCTGGGTGCCCAACTGAAAAAACGTAGCTACTGGCTGCGTCACCTGTGTGTTCCTGCACCGGTGATTGGTGGTTTTGGTTTTGCCTTGGTGATCTGGCTGTTACGTGATCAGCAACTGCTCAACCTGACCCTCGACACCAGCCTGCAAACCCCGCTGATGGTGGCGTTTTTCACCACTGTCGGTTTGGGTGGTAGCCTGGGTTTGCTGCGCAAGGGCGGCAAATTGCTGTTTATCTACCTGGGTGCGTGCTGGGGCCTGGCGCTGGTGCAAAACGTGGTGGGTGTCAGTGTCGCCAAGCTGCTGGGCATCGACCCGTTGCTGGGGATCATGGCCGGCGCGGTGTCACTGGAAGGCGGTTTTGGTGCGGCGGCAGCTTTCGGGCCGATTGCTGAAAACCTCGGTGCGGTCGGTGCGACCACTGCAGCGCTGGCAGCTGCAACCTTTGGCATGGTGGCAGGCGGCTTGTTGGGTAGCCCGCTGGCGCGCTGGTTGATCGAGCGCAACAAACTCGTAGTCAAGGCCGAAGCCGTTGGCAGCCTCAAGGCGTTCGAAGAAGTGGTCCACACCCCGCAGCCCGCGCTGGATGCTGCCACCTTGTTGCGCTTGTTGACCTGCATTGTGGTGATCATGGTGCTTGGGTTCTGGCTGGGCTCCAGCTTGCAACAGCATCTGGGTATCGTGTTGCCGAGCTATGTGGGTGCCATGTTCGTCGCGATCATCCTGCGCAACCTCAATGACCGTGCTCAGGTTATCGAGATGCCCGACCATGCCGTCAGCACTATCGGCGATGTGTGCCTGGGCATGTTCCTGACCATGGCAATGATGAGTCTGAAGTTTTGGGAGCTGGAGAAGCTTGGCTTGCCGCTGCTGGTGATTCTGGTGGTGCAGGTGGTGATCATGATTCTGCTGTGCGTGTTCGTCCTGTTCCGCCTGTTTGGCCGCAACTACGACGCGGCAGTCTTGTGCGCAGGCTTCATGGGGCACGGGCTGGGCGCGACGCCCAATGCAGTGGCCAACATGGGCGCCATTTGTGACCATTACAAAGTGTTCTCGTACAAAGCCTTCATCATCGTGCCGCTGTGCGGTGCCGTGCTGATCGACATTGTGGCTATCCCGATGATCACCTGGTTTATCAACGCATACAGTTGAGAATCACCTGGTTGCTTCATTGCTAAATCGCGCCGAAGCCAGCTTCCACAAATTGACTTCGGCGCATGCAAAATCCGCGAGCACCCCAGAACCACTGTGGGAGCGAGCCTGCTCGCGATTGACCGCGCAGCGGTCAGCTCTCGCACTGGCGCAACCTTTTATAGAGGGTATTGCGACTAACCCCCAACCGCCGTGCCAAATGCGAAATATTCCCCCCAACTGCCTGCAACTGCCGATTCAAATCCTCGGCATCATTCAAGTCCACCGCCAAAGTCTCGGGCGTCTCAAGCGGCTCCATCTCCAGGTCGACAAAAAAATCGTCCGGTAAATGCTCCGGCCGCACCGGTTGGTCTTCGGCCATGGCCAGGGCCACCTGGATCACGCTGCTGACCTGGCGCAGATTGCCAGGCCATGGATGGCGTTCGAACAGGGCCAGTACCTCCGGGCTCAAGCCGGCCCACTGGAGCGCCTCGCGGTGCTGTTCCCAGAGACACTTGAACAGCGCCTGCTTATCGCTGCGCTCGCGCAGCGGTGGCAGTTCCAGAGTCAGGCCGCCGATGCGGTAATACAGGTCCTCGCGAAAGCGCCCCAGTTGCACCTGCTCGCGCAATGAACGGTTGGTGGCCGAGATGATGCGGATATCCACCGCGAACAGTTCACTGCTGCCCACCGGCTGCACATAACGCTCCTGCAGCACGCGTAGCAGCCGGGCCTGGGTCGGCAGTGGCATGTCGCCGATTTCATCGAGAAACAAGGTGCCTTTGTCGGCCTTGCGGATCAGGCCGATGCTGCCTTTCTGATTGGCGCCGGTGAAGGCACCTTTTTCATAGCCAAACAGCTCGGATTCCACCAGTTCGGCGGGGATCGCTGCGCAGTTGACGGCGATAAACGCCTGTTTGCTGCGTGAGCTCGCCTGGTGCAGGGCCTTGACGAAGACTTCCTTGCCCACCCCGGTTTCGCCGTGAATCAACAAGGGAATGTCTTTTTCCAACAGGCGCTCGGCCTGGCGCACGGCCTTTTCCACGCGACTGTCGCCAAAGTGCAGGGTGCCGAGGCTGATGGGCTGTGGCGCGGGGAGGGGGGCTTGGGCAAACACCCGGGCCTGCACCGGGCGCTGCAACGGCCGCTTGAGCAGGCAATGGAAACGATTGCGCCCGGCCGCCTGCAGGGCAAAGGGCAGACCGTCGGGCTGGTTGAGCAACTCCAGCAACGAGACCTGGAACAGACTGTCGATGCTGACTCGCGACAAGCTGATGCCCAGCAGATTGTCCGCGCGCCGATTGGCCGAGAGCACCTGACCGCTTTCATCAAAAATCAGCAGGCCGGCCCATTGGCTGTCGAGGTTGTTCAGCCCGGTGTTGAACACCAACTGGAAGTGTTCACCCTTGAACAGATTGAGGATCAGCCGGTTTTCCACGGTCTGGCTCATCATCTTGACCATGCCCAGGGTGTGGTCCGGGGGCAGGTAGCTGTCGCTGGATACATCGAGCACGGCGATCAGCCGCCGCTCGGCATCGAAAATCGGTGCGGCGGAGCCGGTCATGAAGCGGTTGGCCTTGAGAAAGTGCTCATCGTGGGCGATATGCACGGCCTGTTCGCAGGCCAGGGCGGTACCGATGGCGTTGGTGCCGCTGGATTGCTCACGCCAACTGGCACCGGCGTTGAAGCCACGGCTCAGGCTCGGCTCGATAAAGCGTTGGGTACCCCATGAGGTCAGCACTTGGCCCTGATTGTCGGCCAGCATGATCAGGCAGTTGGAGTTGCTGAGGATGTTCTCATAGTAGGGCAGCACTTCCTGGTGGGTGGTCTGCACCAGGGAGTGCTGGCTTTCCAGCAGACGTGCGATGCCGGCGGCGGGGAGCTGGTCGAAGGCCGGGGGGCTTTGATGTTGCAGGCCGAAGGCGCGGCAGCGGCGCCAGGAGTCCTGGATGATGGCGTCGTGGGGCAAGGGCGAGGCAAGCGCGGGCATGGCAGGCAGTCCCTGGGCAAACATTTATTGTTTTTGTTATGGACGAACGCAATGACGTAATCGATTGAGTGTTGTTCACAATTGTTCAAAGTCAACTCGGCAACTGTTCAATTGCGCAGGTGAAGTTGTTCATTTCTGTTCAGGCGCGAACCCATCATCCTGTTCTTTTTCGTCAAAGCCCAGGCAGATCAAGCCTTTGGAATTTCTGGCACGAATGTCGCTCTGTCACCTCGGTCGCTTGACTCCAATAAGAAAAAGGCCGAGCCATGTCATTAACGCTGGAGCATGTCAGCCGCACCGTCGAGGGCCAAGTCTGGATCGATGATGCCAACCTGCACTTCGAGCCCGGGTCGTTCAACGTCCTGCTGGGCCGCACGCTGTCGGGCAAGACCAGCCTGATGCGCTTGATGGCCGGTCTCGACAAGCCGGACAGCGGGCGTCTCCTGATGAACGGGGTCGATGTCACCCAGCGCCCGGTGCGTCTGCGCAACGTGTCGATGGTCTATCAACAGTTCATCAACTACCCGACCATGACCGTGTTCGAGAACATCGCCTCGCCCTTGCGCCAAGCCGGGGTCTCGGCCGAGCTGATCCAGAGCAAGGTGCACGAGACCGCGCAGATGCTGCGCATCGACAAGTTCCTCAAGCGTTATCCGCTGGAGTTGTCGGGCGGCCAGCAGCAGCGCACCGCCATGGCCCGGGCGCTGGTCAAGGATGCTGAACTGATCCTGTTCGACGAACCCCTGGTCAACCTCGACTACAAGCTGCGCGAAGAGCTGCGCCAGGAAATGCGCGAGTTGTTCCAGGCGCGCCATACCATCGCCATCTACGCTACCACCGAACCCAACGAGGCGCTGGCCCTGGGCGGCACCACCACCATCCTGCACGAGGGGCGGGTGATCCAGAGCGGCAAGACCGCCGAGGTCTATCATCAGCCGCAGACCGTGCTGGCCGCCGAACTGTTCTCCGAGCCACCGATCAACCTGATGCCGGGGCGCATCGCCGGCAACGAAGTCAGCTTCGCCAATTTTGTGCACTTCCCGCTGAACGTCGACTTGCGTCCGGTGGGTGAAGGTGAGTTCCGCTTTGGCGTGCGCCCCAGCCATATTTCCCTGGTGCCGAGCAACGACGACGACCTGGAACTGGCGGTGACCGTCGAAGTGGCGGAAATCAGCGGTTCGGAAACCTTCCTGCATGTGCGCAACGAACACTTCCTGCTGGTGCTGCACTTGCCCGGGGTGCACGAGTACGACGTCGATGCGCCGATCCGCATCTACATCCCGACCCACAAACTGTTTGTCTTCGACGGCCAGGGACGCCTGCTGCAGGCGCCCGGCCGGCGTGTCGCGAGGGTTGCCTGATGGCCGAAATTCACTTGCACAACCTCGCCCACAGCTACACCCGCACCCCGGCGGGGCCTGAAGACTACGCGATCCGTGAGATGAACCATGTCTGGGAGCAGGGCGGGGCCTACGCCTTGCTCGGGCCTTCCGGATGCGGCAAGTCGACCTTGCTCAACATCATTTCCGGCCTGCTCAGCCCCTCCGAAGGGCAGGTGCTGTTCGACAACAAGGTGGTCAACCAACTGACCCCGGAGAAGCGCAACATCGCTCAGGTTTTCCAGTTTCCGGTGGTCTACGACACCATGACGGTGTTCGATAACCTGGCTTTTCCCCTGCGCAATCAAGGCATGGCCGAGGCCCGGGTACACAGCAAGGTCCAGGAAATCGCCGAGGTCCTCGACCTGCAGGCGCTGCTGGGGAAAAAGGCGCGCAACCTCAGCGCCGACGAAAAACAGAAAGTCTCCATGGGCCGCGGGCTGGTGCGTGACGACGTGTCGGCGATCCTGTTCGACGAGCCGTTGACGGTGATCGATCCGCACCTTAAGTGGAAGCTGCGGCGCAAGCTCAAGCAGATCCACGAGCAATTCAACATCACCATGGTCTACGTCACTCACGATCAACTCGAGGCCTCGACTTTCGCCGACAAGATCGCGGTGATGTACGGCGGGCAGATCGTCCAGTTCGGTACCCCGCGCGAGCTGTTCGAGCGACCGAGCCATACCTTCGTCGGTTATTTCATCGGCAGCCCGGGGATGAACCTGATCGAGGTCAGCCCACGTCCCGGGGGCGTGGGTTTCGCTGACATCGACTTGCCGTTGTCCGAAGGCCTGCAGCAGCGCATCGCCGAGGCCGCCGGCAAATCGCTGAAGGTTGGCATCCGCCCGGAGTTCGTGCATGTCTGGGACGAGCCCTTCGATGAGGCAATGCAAGCGACGGTGGTGCATGTCGAGGACCTGGGCACCTACAAGATCATGACCCTGAACCTGGGCGGCGTGCCGCTCAAAGTGCGCCTGGCCGAAGACAAGCCGGTGCCCCAGGGCACCGCCTATATCAGCTTTCCGGCGCAGTGGCTGATGGTCTACGCCGATGAATATCTGCTGCCCATGCACGCCAGCAACGAGGGGCAGCCATGAACAAGGTGCAGAACAACAAGGCGTGGTGGCTGGTGCTGCCGGTGTTCCTGCTGGTGGCGTTCAGTGCGGTGATCCCGATGATGACCGTGGTCAACTATTCGGTGCAGGACATCTTCGACCAGTCCAGCCGCTACTTCGTCGGAGCCGACTGGTACAAACAGGTGCTGCTGGACCCACGGCTGCACGACTCGCTGCTGCGCCAGTTCATCTATTCCACCTGCGTGCTGCTGATCGAGATCCCGCTGGGCATCGGCATCGCCCTGACCATGCCGACCAAGGGCCGCTGGTCGTCGCTGGTGCTGATCATCCTGGCAATCCCGCTGCTGATTCCATGGAACGTGGTCGGCACCATCTGGCAGATTTTCGGCCGCGCCGACATCGGCCTGCTGGGCTCGACCCTCAACGCCATGGGCATCAGCTACAACTACGCGGCCAACACCATGGATGCCTGGGTCACGGTGTTGGTGATGGATGTCTGGCACTGGACCTCGCTGGTGGCCCTGTTGTGTTTCTCCGGTCTGCGGGCGATCCCGGATGTCTACTACCAGGCCGCCCGGATCGACCGGGCATCGAGTTGGGCGGTGTTTCGCCACATCCAGTTGCCCAAGCTCAAGAGTGTGCTGCTGATCGCGGTGATGCTGCGTTTCATGGACAGCTTCATGATCTACACCGAGCCGTTCGTGCTCACCGGTGGTGGGCCTGGCAACGCCACCACCTTCCTCAGCCAGACCCTGACCCAGATGGCGATCGGCCAGTTCGACCTGGGGCCGGCGGCGGCCTTCTCGCTGGTGTACTTCCTGATCATCCTGCTGGTGTCCTGGCTGTTCTACACCGCCATGACCCACTCCGACGCCAACCGCTGAGGCCCGACATGAGCAAGACCAAGCTGCTGCCTCTGTTGCTCTACATCCTGTTCCTGCTGGTGCCGATCTACTGGTTGCTGAACATGTCGTTCAAGAGCAACACGGAAATCCTCGGTGGCCTGACCCTGTTTCCCCAGGACTTCACCCTGGCCAACTACAAAGTGATCTTCACCGACCCGAGCTGGTACACCGGCTACCTCAACTCGTTGTACTACGTGAGCCTGAACACGGTGATTTCCCTGAGCGTGGCGCTGCCAGCGGCCTACGCGTTCTCCCGTTATCGGTTCCTCGGCGACAAGCACTTGTTCTTCTGGCTGCTGACCAACCGCATGGCGCCGCCAGCGGTCTTCCTGTTGCCGTTCTTCCAGCTGTATTCGTCGATCGGCCTGTTCGACACCCACATCGCGGTGGCCCTGGCCCACTGCCTGTTCAACGTGCCGCTGGCGGTGTGGATCCTCGAAGGGTTCATGTCCGGAGTGCCGAAGGAAATCGACGAAACCGCCTACATCGACGGCTACAGTTTTCCCAAGTTCTTCGTCAAGATTTTCATCCCGCTGATCGGCTCGGGCATCGGTGTGACGGCGTTCTTCTGCTTCATGTTTTCCTGGGTCGAGCTGCTGCTGGCGCGCACCCTGACCTCGGTCAATGCCAAGCCGATAGCCGCAGTGATGACCCGCACCGTGTCGGCCTCGGGGATCGATTGGGGGGTGTTGGCGGCGGCCGGGGTGCTGACGATCCTGCCGGGCATGCTGGTGATCTGGTTCGTACGCAACCATGTGGCCAAGGGCTTTGCCCTGGGACGAGTGTGAGGAGCTGATGATGGAGTGGATGAACTGGACCCAGCCGACCGCGCTGTTCTTCGGCGCCATCGCCTTGCTGCTGGTGGGCATGACCACTTGGGAACTGCGTTCGCCGAGCATCGCCCGGCGCGGCTTTTTACCGATCAGCACCACCCGTGGTGATCGGCTGTTTATCGGTCTTCTCGGCAGCGCCTACCTGCATTTGCTGGTGATTGGCGCTACCGGCTGGAGCATCTGGGTGGCCACCGGCCTGTCCCTGGTGTGGCTGTTGGTCGTGATGCGTTGGGGCTAGCCGACACCCGGCAATCGTGCTCCGAAACCTAATACAGGAGGTCTCTATGTTCGAGAAAAACAATAAGCTGCGACATAGCATTTCAGTGGCAGCCATGCTGGCACTCAGCGGGTTGAGCGTTGCAGCCTGGGCCGATGCCTATGAAGACGCCGCGAAAAAATGGATTGGCAGCGAATTCAAACCCTCGACTCTCACGGCCGAGCAACAGCTGGAAGAGCTGAAGTGGTTCATCAAGGCCGCCGAGCCGTTTCGTGGAATGAAGATCAACGTGGTCTCGGAAACCATCGCCACCCACGAATACGAGTCCAAGGTGCTGGCCAAGGCCTTCAACGAAATCACCGGGATCAAGCTGACCCACGACCTGTTGCAAGAAGGCGACGTGGTGGAAAAACTGCAGACCCAGATGCAGTCGGACAAAAACATCTATGACGGTTGGGTCAACGACTCGGACCTGATCGGTACGCACTTTCGCTATGGCAAAACCGAATCGATCACCGACCTGATGGCCAATGAAGGCAAGGACTACACCTCGCCGACCCTCGATCTCAAGGATTTCATCGGTCTTTCCTTCACCACCGCGCCAGACGGCAAGATCTACCAACTGCCCGACCAGCAGTTCGCCAACCTCTACTGGTTTCGCGCCGACTGGTTCGAGCGGGCGGACCTGAAGGCCAAGTTCAAGGAAAAGTACGGCTATGAGCTGGGCGTGCCGGTGAACTGGTCGGCCTATGAGGACATCGCCAAGTTCTTCACCGAAGACGTCAAGGAAATCGACGGCAAGCGGGTGTATGGGCACATGGACTACGGCAAGAAAGACCCGTCCCTGGGCTGGCGGTTCACCGATGCCTGGTTCTCCATGGCCGGTGGGGGCGACAAGGGCCTGCCCAATGGCTTGCCGGTGGATGAGTGGGGCATTCGCGTCGAGGATTGCCACCCGGTCGGCTCCAGCGTGACCCGTGGTGGCGATACCAACGGCCCGGCGGCGGTGTTCGCTACACAGAAATATGTCGACTGGATGAAGGCCTACGCGCCACCGGAAGCGGCCGGCATGACCTTCTCCGAATCCGGGCCGGTGCCCTCCCAGGGCAATATCGCCCAGCAGATCTTCTGGTACACCGCCTTTACGGCTGACATGACCAAGCCAGGGTTGGCGGTGATGAACGCCGACGGCACGCCGAAATGGCGGATGGCGCCATCGCCGCGCGGACCGTATTGGGAGGAGGGCATGAAGCTGGGCTATCAGGACGTGGGGTCCTGGACGTTCATGAAGTCGACGCCGGAGAAACAGAAACTGGCGGCCTGGCTCTATGCCCAGTTCGTCACTTCAAAAACCGTGTCGCTGAAAAAGACCATCGTCGGCCTGACGCCGATTCGTGAGTCGGACATCAACTCCCAGGCCATGACCGACCTGGCACCCAAGCTCGGTGGCCTGGTGGAGTTCTACCGCAGCCCGGCCCGCGTGCAATGGACCCCGACCGGGACCAACGTGCCGGACTACCCGCGCCTGGCCCAGCTGTGGTGGAGCCACATTGCCGAAGCCGCCAGTGGCGAGAAAACCCCGCAACAGGCCCTCGACGGCCTGGCCAAGGACCAGGACGCCATCATGGCCCGCCTCGAACGCTCCAAGGTCCAACCGGTTTGCGGCCCGAAAATGAACCCGGAACGCGACGCGCAATACTGGTTCGACCAGCCGGGCGCACCAAAACCGAAACTGGCCAACGAGAAACCCAAGGGCGAGACCGTGAGTTATGCCGAACTGCTGAAGTCGTGGGAGGCGGCGCGTAAGTAAGCGTGGGAATGGCGAAACAGTAATGATGGCGCCCTTGGGGCAATGCCAGTCAGATGAGATAGACCCACACCTTGTGGGAGCTTGCTCCCACAAGTGGCCGTCTGCCCCTAGCTGATCGGTGTTACACCCTTGGGTGCTTTTTTGCATTCGATCCGCTGCTTTCGCTCCCCGCGAAACCGTCCACCGGTACGGCATGCCCTGATCGGCGAAACCGGCTAAACTGCCGCACGATTTTTGTTGAGTGTTTTCCATGCAAATTGCCTTGGCGCCCATGGAGGGGTTGGTCGACAACATCCTGCGGGACGTGCTGACCCGGGTTGGCGGTATCGATTGGTGCGTGACCGAGTTCATCCGGATCAACGATCAACTGCTCACGCCTGCCTATTTCCACAAGTTCGGTCCTGAATTGCTCACCGGTGCCAAGACCGCTGCCGGCGTGCCGCTGCGTGTGCAATTGCTCGGTTCCGATCCGGTGTGCCTGGCGGAAAACGCGGCGCTGGCCTGTGAGCTGGGCTCGCAGGTGATCGACCTGAACTTCGGTTGCCCGGCCAAGACCGTCAACAAGTCCCGTGGCGGTGCGGTATTGCTCAAGGAGCCCGAGCTGCTCAACCAGATCGTCGAGCATGTGCGGCGTGCGGTTCCGGCGCACATTCCGGTGACCGCCAAGATGCGCCTGGGCTTCGATAGCCCGGACGGTTCGCTGGTGTGTGCCACCGCACTGGCCGAAGGCGGCGCCGAGCATATCGTGGTGCACGCGCGGACCAAGATGGATGGCTACAAGCCGCCGGCGCATTGGGAGTGGATCCCGCGGGTGCAGGAGGTGGTCAAGGTGCCGGTGTTCGCCAATGGCGATATCTGGAGCGTCGACGACTGGCGCCGCTGCCGCGAGATCAGCGCAGTGGAAGACATCATGCTGGGTCGCGGCCTGGTGTCGCGCCCGGACCTGGCGCGACAGATCGCTGCCGCGCGGGCGGGTGAAGAGGTGGTGGAGATGACCTGGGCCGAGCTGTTGCCGTTGATCCAGGAATTCTGGCTGCAGGCCAAGGCGCAGATGACCGCGCGCCAATCGCCGGGTCGCTTGAAGCAATGGCTGGCGATGTTGACCCGCAATTATCCCGAGGCGGTGGAGCTGTTTACCCTCATGCGCCGGGAGACGGAACTGGACCAGGTCTCGCGTTTGCTGGGTTTGCAGGTCGCGGAGGCGGCCTGAAAAAAACTGCAGAAAACCTCTTGAAATGCAATCAGCGGTCCCTATCTAAGGGTTACGCGATGCCGAATTCGGGTCGCGGAGACAAAAAACCTTGCTGATTGTTTTCAGGAGATTTGAACCATGAGTACCGCATTTTCCCTGGCTCCACTGTTCCGTTCTTCGGTAGGTTTCGATCGTTTCAACGATCTGTTCGAGTCTGCGCTGCGCAATGAGCCCGGCAGCAGCTACCCACCCTACAATGTTGAAAAACACGGTGACGACCAATACCGCATCGTCGTGGCGGCAGCCGGCTTCCAGGAAGAAGACCTGGAGCTGCAAGTCGAAAAAGGCGTGTTGACCATCAGTGGCGGCAAACGCGACAGCAACGATAGCGTGACCTTCCTGCACCAGGGCATCGCCCAGCGCGCTTTCAAACTGTCGTTCCGCCTGGCCGATCACATCGAAATCAAGGCCGCGGACCTGCGCAATGGCCTGTTGAGTATCGACCTGCTGCGCATCGTGCCGGAAGAGGCGAAAGCCAAACGCATCCCGATCAACGGCGAGCAAAAACCAGCACTGCAGCACTGAGTCACCGCAATGAAGAAGGGCGCCGATGGCGCCCTTTTTTATCGGCTGTCTGTAGGAGCCGCCGGACTCACGTCCATCCATACCGCACCAGGTGAAAGAAGATCGGCGCGGCGAAACACACCGAGTCCAGACGGTCGAGCATGCCGCCGTGGCCTTCGATCATGTGCCCCCAGTCCTTGACGCCACGGTCGCGCTTGATCGCCGACATCACGATGCCACCGGCAAACCCCAGCAGGTTGATCAGCAGGGCGATCAGGAACGACTGCCAGGCATTGAACGGGGTAATCCAGCACAACGCGGCCCCGATCACGGAAGCCAGGAGGATACCGCCGATAAAACCTTCGACGGTCTTGGACGGCGACAGGTTGGGCGCGATCTTGTGTTTGCCAAACAGTTTGCCGCAGACGTACTGCAACACGTCCGACATCTGCACCACGATCACCAGGTAGGCGATCAGCAGCAGGTTGCGGCCCTCGTAACCAGCAATGTCCAGGGTCAGCAGGGCGGGTACGTGGGACACGCAGAACACCGCAATCATCAGCCCCCATTGGACCTTGGAGGCGCGCTCGAGAAAGTGCGTGCTGTCCCCGCCCAATGACGCGAGGATCGGCAGCAACAGGAATACGTAGACCGGAATGAAGATCGAGAACAGCCCGTACCAGTCGAAATAAATCAGCAGGTACTGCAGCGGCAGCGCCAGGTAGAAGGCCGCCACCAGGGCCGGGTAGTCGCTGCGCCGGGTCGGGGTGAGGGTCATGAACTCGCGCAGGGCGTAGAAGGATACGGCGTAGAACAGCAGGATGACCGCGCTGGTGCCGAGCCAGAAAGCGATGCCGATCACCGCCACCATCACCCACCAGGCGTTGATCCGCGCGTTGAGATTATCGATCACCGGGTCCGGTGTACCGCGCTTGCGCAGCTTGAGGATCCAGCCGATCAGCGAGGCGAGCAGCAGGAAAGCACCAATCCCGCCAAACAGCATCAGGGTTTGTCTGTCCATGTCAGGCCGGCTCCTCAGCCAGGTCCAGCAGCGCTGCACGGCTGCGCTGGAGAAACTGTTCTTTGCTTTCATCAATATCGAGGGTCAGCGCCGCGCCAAAACGGGTGGTGCATAGCAAGGGCAGCGGCAGGAACCGGCCCTTGGGCATGACGCGGTTGAGGTTGGCGATCCACACCGGCACCAGCTCGACCTCGGGGTGTGCTTTGGCCAAGTGATAGATCCCGCTTTTGAACGGCAGCAGGCCGTCCGCGAGGTTACGTGTGCCCTCGGGGAAGATGATCAGTGAGTCGCCGTTGGCCAAGGCCTCGAGCATCGGCAGCAAGGGGTTGTCAGTCGGTTCCTTGCGCTCACGCTCGACCAGCACGCCATTGAACACACGATTGATGATGTAGCGGCGCAGCGGGGTGGTTTGCCAGTAATCGGCGCCCGCCACCGGCCGGGTCATTTTGCGCAGGGCCGGGGGCAGCGAGGCCCAGAGCAGCACGAAGTCGCCATGGCTGCTGTGGTTGGCGAAGTAGATGCGCTGCACCGCTTGCGGCGCGCAACCGAGCCACAGGCTACGGGCGCCGGTAATGGTGCGTGCCGCGGAGGTGATGAGGGTGGCGACCAAGGGTTCGAGCATGAAAGTTCCTTATTCAGCGAAGGCCAGCCAGGGGCCGGCCAGGATGAAGCCCAGTGTCAGCAGCACCTGCACCGCCACCAGCAGGGCCTGGCGCCGAAGCAGGTTGAGGGCGCCGCCGGTACGTTCGCTCCACAGGCGACCACCCCGCGCGGCAGGTTGCAGGCCGAGGGCGGCGAGGGCGTGATCCAGGGCCTCGGTACGCAGGGGCAGGGGTTGATTGCCGTCGGCTATGCGCTGGAACAGTTCCGCGTCGAGCGCGACCCGCACGGCCCAGTATTTTTGCAGCACGCCCAGTACCAGCAGGGCGGCACTGCACAGCACCGCCCAGACACCGGGGCTGGCCAACAGATACTGGCTCAAGCCCAGCAAGGCGCCGACCAGCGCGAGGCCGGTGGACAGTTGATCCAGGGAGGCCCCGCGGCGCAGCAGGCTGGCGGTCGTATGCAGTTCCATGTCAGTGGTCATGGGCAGGCTCCGTGCTCAAGCACAAGGGTGTCAGGGCGACTCGGTGGGCCTGGCGCAGGACGATGCCCGGGCGGGCTCGTTGCAGTTGCAGGAGCGCTTGATCGAGGTTGGCAGCCCTGCCGCTGCGCAACAGCCAGGCGGCCACCGCAGTGGCACTGCGTGAATAACCGAGGGCGCAACAGACCAGCAGCGGACCGTGCTGGCGCAGGTCTTCGATGGCCTGCGCGGCTTCCAGGCATTGCGCGGTGGTGGGGGCGGTCAGGTCGAGCACGGGCAGCGAGCGGTAGGCCAGGTTTGCCGGGTCCAGCGACAACTCGGCACACAGGTCGAGCACCGCCTTGAACGGGCTGTCCTGCAGTTCCCGGCGGGTCGGCATCCGCCCCAGCCACACGCCATCGAGCACAAGGTCGGGCTGCGGATGGTGGCGCGTCCACCCGCGTGAGTTGAGCCAGGCCGCGGCCAGGTAGGGCGCCAACAACCAGCGTGCGGCCCAGCTCAGGCGCCCTTCGGCGCGCTTTTGAAAACCATTGGCGTCCAGCACCGCGTAATTCAGCGCGACCAACAGCAAGGCCAGCGCCGGCCAGAGCAACCACAACCCGCCGCCACCGATGCGCCAGGCCAAGAGACCCAAGATCCCGGCACCTGCCAGGTAGCACAGGCTGAGTTTCCAGCGTTGGCTGTCGCGGGCCAGCCGGGCACTGCACAGCGGACTCGGGCGATCCAGCGGCCACAGCCAGACACACAGCCAGCCGAGCAAGGCGCCCGTGGGCAAATCGATGAAGTGATGCTGGTAGGTGGTCAGCACCGACACCCCGATCAGGCCAAACCAGACATGCATCAACCCGCGCCAGAGGCCCGATAGATGTCGCTGGTAGCAGGTCCATAACACCACCAGCAGGGCAATGTGCAGGGAGGGAGCCTGATTGAACGGTTTGTCGAAGCCGGCCAGGACCTCGAACAGCCAGCCGAAAACCCCATCGAGTTCGGGCCGTTCGAAGGTGAAGCGTAATGGCCACAGCAGAAAACAACTGACCGCGATCAATTGCGCGGTCAGCAGGCGCAACGCATGGCGCTTGAGCTCCTGGCGAGTGTCGGGTAGCAGCAACGACAGGCCATACAGTAGGTCGATCGACCAATAGGGCACGATGGTCCACGCCCAGAACGGCATGTGGTTTTCCCAACCAAATACCAGGCTGCCTACTTCGCCGCGCTGGGTAGTAGCCCAGGTGGCAAAGCCGTAGGTGGCAAAAAACAACGGTGCCAACACCAGCAGCCAGAGCACCGCGGGCTTCAACAAGCCGGGTTCACGCTGCCCGGTGATGGCGTTGCTCATGCCTGCACGCGCTGGGCCAGGGCGACGCTGAAGATGCCCCACTCATCGACCCGCTGGGTGATTTTGCGAAAACCTGCGGCTTCCACCAACTGGTCCATTTCTGCCTGGCTGCGGCGGCGCATGACCCAGGCCTGGCCTTCGCGGTGGCTGGTCAGGGCGCGGGCAATCAGTTCCAGTTGCGGGTGCCAGGGTTGGCCGGTGTAGACCAGGTATCCGCCGACGGGCACCGCGTCCGCCAGGCCCGCAAGGGAGCCGCCGACCATCTGGTTGTCGGCGAACAGTTCATACAGGCCGGACACCACGGCGAGGGTCGGTTGCGGGTCGAGGGCCGCCAGGTCGGCGCGGTCGAAGGCATCGGCCTTGATGAAACGGGCGATGTTTTCCAGGCCCTTCTCGCGGATCAACGCACTGCCGTCGCGCACGTTGATGTCGCTGTAGTCACGCAACAGTATTGATTCGGGCAGCGGGGTAACCCCCTGCAAGGCTTCGAGAATGTAGCGTCCGTGACCGGCGGCGATGTCGACGATCCGCACCGCGCTGCCTTGCTCGCGCAGTTGGGCGATCGCCTGGCGCAGCAGTTCCTCGACATGCAGTTTGCGCTGGCGAATGCCGCGCCAGCCGATCGACTCCAGGTAATTGCGGTCGATCATCCGCCCGATCGCAGAGGTGCCAGTGGGGGTGTTGCGGTAGACGTAGTCCAGGGTGCTGCCGGAGTCGAAACCGGTGTCGAAACCCAGCTTGACCCCGCTCGACAGTCGACTGCCCAAACGCATGCTGGCGCGGGTCATGCGCCAGTAGCGGTCGCGCAGGGAGTTGTGCGGCAAGGGCGCGGCCAGGGCTTCCGATTCGGCGCACGTCAGGCCCAGGCGGTCGGCAGTCAGCAGCGAAGGGCGTGCGAGCGGTTGCTGGAAGTTCTGCACTATGAAGCGCCGGGCACTGGCGACGGCGATAGCGCGACGCTGCTCGCCGAGGGTGTCGTGGAAGAAGCCCGGCAGGATGTGTTTTTCCTTGTGCAGACTGCCCAGGCGCTCGAAGAACTGCTCCTGTGGATGGCGATGTACCACGAAGTCGGCACCAGAGATCAGGAGCTGGGTGGGCACCTGAATCGCCTGGGCATCGGCCACCACGCGCTCGGCGGCGTCATACAGGCCGAGCAGTACATTCACTGAAATGGCTTTGGTGATCAGCGGGTCGCTGTCGTAGGAGGCCACCCGTTCTGGGTCATGGCTGAGAAAGCGTGCCTTGACGTAGCTGTTGACGAAGAAGTTACCGCGAAACCGCCGCATCAGGGCCAGCCCCTGGCGGGCGAAGGGTACGTAGAGCTTTACTTTGAACGCCGGCGACGCCAGCACCAGTGCGCGGATGCGTGGGGCGTAGTCGTGGACCCAAGTGGCGACTATCACCGCGCCAACGCTCTGGGCAATCACGGCCATGTCCGACTCGGCGATCTGGTAGGTCGCCTGCAGGTGATCGCAGAACGTCTGCACGTCACGCACGCTGGTGGCGAAGCTCGGGCTGTCGCCGCGTTCGCCCGGGGACAGCCCATGGCCGCGTGAGTCCCAGGCAAAAAAATCCACTTCAGGCAGGTCCAGTTCGTCTGCCAGATGGGCGATGCGCGCGGAATGTTCATGGCCCCGGTGGAACAGCAGCACGGCTTTGCGCGGTTCGCCGGGGGCCGGGGTGCCTGGCCAGTAGCGATAGAACAGTTGCACACCGTCGTGGGTGGTGAATGTCTGGTGCTGGGCTTGGCGCATGACAGCTTCCTTAGACTGAGGGGGCGTTTTCCTGGACTTCCTTGAGACCCTGGCGGACCCGGTTAAACAGGGTGTAGGCCAGCAGGACCGCGATCAGCGCGAACACCCCGTTGATCCACGGGGCGCTGGCCCAACCCAGGGCGATAGCCATGGCCAGGAGCCCCAGCACCAACGCCCGGTCGCTCTTGCCCATCGGCCCGTCATAACGCCGCGAAGCACCGATCATCGGGCCCAATACGCCGCTGTATTCGCTGAACACCGCAAGCAGGGTGACCAGCATTACCAGCAGCAGGCTGACGTCGGCGATCAGGGCGAAGGGCAGGATCAGTGCACAGTCGGCGACCACGTCGCACAGCTCATTGAGATAGGCCCCCAGCGGTGATTGCTGGTTGAACTCGCGGGCGAGCATGCCGTCGATGGCGTTGAGGGCCATGCGCAGCAGCATCCACAGGGGAATCAGGGCGAACATCCAGGCGTGCTGGGCAAACGCGCTGATCGCGCCCCCCACCAACACCGAACCGAGGCCTGCCAGCAAGGTGATCTGATTGGCCGTGGTGCCGTTGGCGAACAAGCGCCGGACCAGCGGTCGCAAGCAGTTCTGAAACGCAGGTTTGAGCTGATAGATGCTGGGCACGGCAAGGAGTCTCGGCGAGGGAGCGTGCGGCAAGGCAATGCCGGGAAATATGAGGTGTGAGTGTAGATGGCTTCTGGCTTCTAGCCGCGCGGGACAAGCTAACCGGCGAGTGCGACCTGGCCACCGGTTATTGCAACAGCAACTGAAACTCCTCCACCGGCAACGGCCGGCTATGCAGGTAGCCCTGGTACAAGTGACAGCCCAGGCCCTGCAAAAACTCAAGCTGTTCCGGGGTTTCCACGCCCTCGGCGATGACTTCCAGTCCCAGGCTGCGGGCCATGGCGACGATGGCGCGGATGATTTCGGCGTCGTTGGGGTCGCTGGTGGCGTCGCGGATGAACGACTGGTCGATTTTCAAGGTGTCCACCGGCAGGCGCTTGAGGTAGGTCAGCGATGAGTAACCGGTGCCGAAGTCGTCCATGGCAAAGCTGACGCCGAGTTTTTTCAGGCGACGCATTTTGCTGATGGTGTCCTCCAGGTTCTGGATCACGATGCCTTCGGTGATTTCCAGTTTCAGCAGCGAGCAGGGCAGGCCGTGGCTGCTGAGGCTGCGCTCGATGCGCTCGACGAAATCGGCCTGGCGGAACTGTCGCGGGCTGATGTTCACGCACAGGCTGAAGTTCAGCGGATCGACCTTGCCCCCATCTATCAACTGCTTGAAGGCCTGGCAGGCTTCATCGAGGATCCAGGTGCCGACTTCGAGGATCAGCCCGCTGTCTTCCAGCACCTTGATGAACTCGTTGGGCGACTGGGCGCCCAATTGCGGGTGGTTCCAGCGCACCAGCGCTTCGGCGCCGACGATGCGCTCGCCGCGGGCATCGACCTGGGGTTGGTAGTGCACCCGGAACTCACCCCGTGACAGGGCCAGGCGCAGGTCGGTTTCCATGCGCAAGCGCTCGCTGGCGGCCTTCTGCATGGTGTTGTGGTACATCTGCGTGGTGTTGCGCCCCGAATCCTTGGCCCGATACAGGGCAATATCCGCGCGCTTGAGCAGGTCGGTCGGGGTGGAGCCGTGGTCGGGAATCAAGGCCACGCCGATACTGGGCGTGACCTGCAGACGGTGGCCGTCGAGGAACATCGGCTCCGACAGCAGCTCGCGCAGGGTGTCGGCCAGGTCCCGGACCTGATCGCTGACTTCATTGCGCGAGCCTTCCAGGCCACTGAGCAGGACCACGAACTCGTCACCGCCCAGGCGGGCCACGGTGTCTTCCATGCGTACGCTGGCTTCCAGGCGCGCGGTGATGATCTTCAGCACCGTATCGCCCACCGGGTGGCCCAGGGAGTCATTGATGTGCTTGAAGTGGTCGAGGTCGAGGAACAGCAGCGCGCCACGCAGGTTGTGGCGCTTGAGCAGGGCGATCTGCTGGCTCAGGCGGTCCATCAGCAGGGCGCGGTTGGGCAGGTTGGTCAGGGAGTCGTGGTAGGCCAGGTGACGGATCTGCGCTTCGGCATTCTTCAGCAGGCTGACGTCCCGCGCGGTCAGTAGCAGGCAATCGGTTTCATTGAGGGTGATCGGTTCCACCGAAACCTCGACGGTGAGCAACTGCCCGCTCTTGTTGCGCCCGAGCATTTCCAGGTGGTGCACCCGCCCCTTGAGTTGCAGCTCCGCCAGCAGCATCGAGCGCTGCTTTTCTTCGGCCCAGATTCCGACCTGGTACACGGTTTTGCCGACCACTTCCTCGGCACGGTAGCCGGTCAGGCGGCAGAAGCCGTCGTTGACCTCCAGGTAACGCCCAGTGTCGCGTTCAGTGATGGTGATGGCGTCGGGGCTGGAGTGAAACGCCTTGGCGAATTTCTCCTCACTGGCCTTGAGCGCGGCCTCCGAGCGCTGTTGCTGGGTTATGTCGCGCAGGGTGGTGACGATGCACGGTTGTTCGCCGACGCTGATCTGCCGGCTGGAAATCACGCAGGTCAGGGACTGGCCGTCCTTGTGCTGGACCATGATCGCCACATTGTTCAGGCCCTGTTCGCGGATCACCTGTTCGATCCGCCGCAGGCTTTGCGCCGAGGCGTCCCACAGGCCGATGTCGTCGGCGCTGCGGCCGATCACGTCGGCGGCGGTCCAACCGAAGGTCTGGGTGAAGCTGTTGTTGATTTCGATGAACTGGCCGCTGTCCTGGCGGGTCACGCAGATCGGGTCCGGGCTGACCTGGAACAGAGTGGCGAACTTCTCTTCGGAAGCCACCAGGCGCTGCTCGCGCTCCACCTGGTCGGTGATGTCGAGCAAGGTCCCGGCCATGCGCAAGGGCTGGCCGTCTTCGTCGCGATACAGGCGCGCGCGGCTTTCCAGGTAGCGTGAGGTGCCATCGGCCAACTGCACCCGGTAAGTCAGTTGATAGTTGCCGGCCGGACCTTCACGCAGGCTGCGGTAGGCGTCGCGCATGCTGTCGCGCTCTTCGCCGGGAACCCCTTCGAAAAACTCCTCGAAGGATTCATGAAATGGGATGGGTTCCAGCCCGTGCAGTTGGGCGGCCCGCGCCGAGCCATAGAGCATGCCGCTGGGGATGTGCCAGTCCCAGGTGCCCAGTTGGGCGGAATCCAGGGCCAGGTCCAGGCGCTCCTGGCTGTCCTTGAGCGCGTCTTCGGCGATTTTGCGTTCGGTGGTGTCGAGAAAGGTGCTCAGCAGGTAGGGCTGGCCTTCGAGTTCGACCTTCTGCGCGCTGAGGATGCCGTCATGGATCTGCCCATTGCTGGCACGGAACTGCACTTCCATGCTTACCAGTTCGCCCTTGGCCTTGGTCGCCTTGACCAGCTTGGCCCGCTGCTCGGGGTGCACCCACAACCCCAGTTCCAGAGTGGTACGACCAATGGCGTCCTGTACCGGCCAGCCGAACAGGCTCTCGAAATACTGGTTGGCCTCGGTGATCAGGCCGTCTTCCTGGCGGGTCAGCAAGACCATGTTGGGGCACAGGTGAAACAGCGTGGCGAAGCGTTTTTCCGAACTGCTCAGGGCCTGTTCGCGCTGGCGCTGATGGGTGATCTCGCGGATCACCCCGATCATCCGTGGCCGGCCCTGTTTGTCCGGCAGCAGGCTACCGCTGATTTCCAGCCAGTGCAGGCTGCCATCCGGCCAGCGGATGCGGTGGTGCATCACTTGTTCCAGGGGCGCGCCGGCGATCACCGCATTGAACGCACGCAAGGTCTTGGGCCGGTCCTCGGCGGGCAGCAGGTCGAGGTATTCAAGGTCGGCCGGCAAGGGTTTGCGGGGGTCGAAGCCGAACAATGCCTGGGTGCCCCGCGACCAACTGATCAGCCCGCGCTCGATGTCCCAATACCAGGCACCCAGGCGCGCGCCGTTGAGCGCCGCCAGCAACTGCGGAGCGCTTTCCCAACTTTGCTCCGAAGTGTGGGGGTCAAGCGCCTGGATACGCGGCATCAATGGCGTATGGGGACGAGGGCGGTCAACAGATTTCGGCATTGGCAGCAGGCCTTGGGCTGAATGGGGCGTTAGGCACGGGTTTTGCGGCTCTATAGGAGTAGCACAAGTTAGCCATCAGTCCCTGGCAAATCGATCTGTGCGTCCAGCAAAGCCATGAAGGCCCGCGCGGCATTCGACAACGTCCTTTCGGTGTGCACGATATAGCCTAGCTGGCGAGTGAGTTGTATGCCCGGCAATGGGATGCGCGCCACCTGGTCGTCGAGCATGGTGCGCGGCAGGACGCTCCAGGCCAGGCCGATAGACACCATCATCTTGATGGTTTCCAGGTAATTGGTGCTCATGGCGATGTTCGGCGTCAGTCCCTGGGCCTCGAACAGGCGCTGGACGATGTGATGGGTGAAGGTGTTGCCGCCGGGGAAGACCGCCGGGTGCAGGGCGATGTCGGCCAGGCTGACCGCGCCATTGCTGATCAGCGAATGCTCGGGGGCCACCACGAAATCCAGCGGGTCGTCCCAGACCGGGGTGGCCTTGACCAGGGTGTGGGGTTCCGGGGCCAGGGTAATCACTGCCAGTTCGGCGCGGCCGTGGAGAATTTCCTCATAGGCCACTTCCGAGTCGAGGAACTGGATGTCCAGCGCCACCTCGGGGTATTGGCGGGTGAACGCCCTTAATAAGGGGGGCAAGCGATGCAGGCCGATGTGGTGACTGGTGGCCAGGGTCAGGCGGCCGGTGACCTCGCCGGTCAGGTTGGTCAGGGCGCGGCGGGTGTCATCCAGCACGTTGAGGATCTGGTAGGCCCGCGGCAGCAGGGCGCGCCCGGCTTCGGTCAGGCCCACTTCGCGACCCAGGCGATCAAACAGGCGCACCTTGAGCTGTTGCTCCAGGCCGGCGATGCGTTTGCTGATGGCCGGCTGGGTCAGGTGCAGGCGTTCACCGGCCCCGGAGAAGCTGCCGGTCTCGGCAATGGCAATAAAAGCATTGAGGTTGGCCAGGTCCATGTTCGTATTCCAGTTGGTTATCCAAAGCATAAAAAATATGAATTTGAGTTATTTAATGTAACCCCATAGGATCGACCTCACAAGCCAAGGGGTTATTGAGTCGCTCAAGGCCCAGGGCATAGAAACAAGCTGATGAGGAAACGTCTGATGGCCGGCAAAACGCTCTACGACAAGCTCTGGGATTCGCATTTGGTCAAGCAGCGCGACGATGGTTCGGCGCTGATCTATATCGATCGTCACATCATTCACGAAGTGACCTCGCCGCAAGCCTTTGAAGGCCTGCGTCTGGCCGGGCGCAAGCCTTGGCGCATCGATGCCAACATCGCGACCCCGGACCACAACGTACCGACCACCCCGGAGCGCAAGGGCGGCATCGAGGCGATTGTCGACCAGGTCTCGCGTTTGCAGGTTCAGACCCTCGACGACAACTGTGACGAATACGGCATCGTCGAATTCAAGATGAACGACGTGCGCCAGGGCATCGTCCACGTCATCGGCCCGGAGCAGGGCGCCACCTTGCCGGGCATGACCGTGGTCTGCGGCGACTCCCATACCTCGACCCACGGTGCCTTTGGTGCCCTGGCCCACGGCATCGGCACCTCCGAGGTCGAGCACGTGCTCGCCACCCAGTGCCTGGTCGCCAAGAAAATGAAGAACATGCTGGTGTCCGTCGAAGGCACCTTGCCGTTTGGCGTGACTGCCAAGGACATCGTGCTCGCCGTGATCGGCAAGATCGGCACCGCCGGCGGTAATGGCCATGCGATCGAATTTGCCGGTAGCGCGATTCGTGACCTGTCCGTTGAGGGCCGCATGACCATCTGCAACATGTCCATCGAAGCCGGTGCCCGTGTGGGCCTGGTAGCCGCCGACGAAAAAACCGTGGCGTACGTCAAGGGCCGTCCTTTCGCCCCGAAAGGCGCGGAATGGGACTTGGCGGTCGAAGCGTGGAAAGACCTGGTGTCGGACGCCGATGCCAAGTTCGACACCATCGTTGAGCTCGACGCGACCCAGATCAAGCCACAAGTCAGCTGGGGCACCTCGCCTGAGATGGTACTGGCGGTTGATCAGAACGTGCCGGATCCGGCCAAGGAAATGGACCTGGTCAAACGCGATTCCATCGTCCGCGCCTTGAAGTACATGGGTTTGACCGCCAACCAGGCGATCACCGACATTCAGCTGGACCGCGTGTTCATTGGCTCCTGCACCAACTCGCGGATCGAAGACTTGCGCGCGGCAGCCGTGATCGCCAAGGGCCGCAAGGTGGCCTCGACCATCAAGCAAGCCATCGTGGTCCCGGGTTCGGGGCTGGTGAAGGCCCAGGCGGAATCGGAAGGCCTGGACAAGATTTTCCTCGAGGCCGGTTTCGAATGGCGTGAGCCTGGTTGCTCGATGTGCCTGGCGATGAACCCGGACCGTTTGGAAAGTGGCGAGCATTGTGCGTCCACCTCCAACCGTAACTTCGAAGGCCGTCAGGGCGCCGGTGGTCGTACTCACCTGGTAAGCCCGGCGATGGCCGCCGCGGCCGCTGTCAACGGCCGTTTCATTGACGTCCGCGAATTGATCTGAAGGAGCGCAGCATGAAAGCTTTTACCCAGCACACTGGTCTTGTCGCGCCTCTGGATCGTGCCAACGTCGACACCGACCAGATCATTCCCAAGCAATTCTTGAAGTCGATCAAGCGCACCGGTTTTGGTCCGAACCTGTTCGACGAGTGGCGCTACCTCGATGTCGGGCAGCCGTACCAGGACAACTCCAAGCGTCCGCTGAACAAGGACTTCGTGCTCAACGCCGAACGTTACCAGGGCGCCAGCGTGTTGCTGGCCCGTGAGAACTTCGGTTGCGGCTCGAGCCGCGAGCATGCGCCGTGGGCCCTGGAAGAGTACGGCTTTCGCAGCATCATCGCGCCGAGCTACGCCGATATCTTCTTCAACAACAGCTTCAAGAACGGCTTGTTGCCGATCATCTTGAGCGACGCTGAAGTCGACGAACTGTTCCAGCAGGTGGAAAGCACGCCGGGCTATCAGTTACAGGTCGACCTGCAGGCCCAGACCGTGACCCGTCCCGACGGCAAGGTGCTGAACTTCGAGATCGACGCCTTTCGCAAGCACTGCCTGCTCAATGGCCTGGATGACATCGGCCTGACCTTGCAGGACCACGAGGCGATTGCCACGTTTGAGGCCAAGCACCGGGCGAGCCAGCCGTGGTTGTTTCGTGACGCGTGATTGAACCGAGATTCAGGTAGGTAGTGTCGCCCTGATCGCGGGCAAGCCCGCTCCCACAGTGATTTGCACTGTCACAAAACCTGTGGGAGCGGGCTCGCCCGCGATCAGGTCAGATCAGGCACCACAAGGCTAACCGCCTAAAAGGAAGTCCCCATGACCAGCACCACCCAGCACACCCAAGTCGTACAAAAGCAATTCGGTGAACAGGCTGCGGCCTACCTGAGCAGTGCCGTGCACGCCCAGGGCACTGAGTTCGCGCTGCTCCAGGGCGAAGTGGCAGGGCGCGGTGATGCGCGGGTACTGGACCTGGGCTGCGGCGCCGGGCATGTGAGTTTTCATGTGGCGGCGCTGGTCAAGGAAGTGGTGGCCTACGACCTGTCGCAGCAGATGCTCGATGTGGTCGCCGGTGCTGCGGTTGAGCGTGGCTTGAGCAACGTATCGACAGTCCTGGGCGCCGCCGAGCGGTTGCCGTTCGCCGATGCTGAATTCGACTTCGTCTTCAGCCGGTATTCGGCGCACCATTGGAGCGATCTCGGCCTGGCCCTGCGCGAAGTGCGGCGGGTTTTGAAGCCGGGCGGGGTGGCGGCGTTCATTGATGTCTTGTCGCCGGGTAGCCCGTTGTTCGACACTTACCTGCAGAGCGTCGAAGTGCTGCGCGACACCAGCCATGTGCGCGATTATTCCGCCGGCGAGTGGTTGCGCCAGGTCAGTGAGGCGGGGTTGTTTGCCCGTAGCACCAGCCGTCAACGGCTGCGCCTGGAATACAGCTCCTGGGTCGAGCGCATGCGCACCCCTGAAGTGATGCGCGGGGCGATCCGCGAGCTGCAGCAGGCAATGGGTAGCGAAGTGCGCGAGTATTTCCAGATCGAAGCCGACGGTTCGTTCAGCACCGACGTGCTGGTGTTGATGGCCGAACGCTAGAATTTTTCCGGGCGTGCCTCGTATGGCGCGCCGACTGATGACATGAGGAACCCATGAGCAAGCAGATTCTGATTCTCCCAGGCGACGGTATTGGTCCGGAAATCATGGCCGAAGCGGTCAAGGTGCTGGAGCTGGCCAGCGACAAGTTCGCCCTGGGCCTGGAACTGAGCCACGACGTGATCGGCGGCGCGGCCATCGACAAGCACGGCGTACCGCTGGCGGACGAAACCCTGGAGCGCGCGCGCGCGGCCGACGCGGTACTGCTGGGCGCCGTGGGCGGCCCGAAATGGGACACCATCGAGCGTGACATCCGCCCTGAGCGCGGCCTGCTGAAAATTCGTGCGCAACTGGGCCTGTTCGGTAACCTGCGTCCGGCGATCCTTTACCCGCAACTGGCCGAGGCTTCCAGCCTGAAGCCGGAAATCGTTGCCGGCCTGGACATCCTGATCGTTCGCGAACTGACCGGCGGCATCTACTTCGGCGCGCCACGCGGCACCCGCACCCTGGAAAACGGCGAGCGCCAGTCCTACGACACCCTGCCGTACAGCGAAAGCGAAATCCGCCGGATTGCCCGTGTCGGTTTTGACATGGCCATGGTCCGTGGCAAGAAGCTGTGTTCAGTGGACAAGGCCAACGTGCTGGCGTCCAGCCAACTGTGGCGTGAAGTGGTCGAGCAGGTGGCCAAGGATTACCCTGAGGTCGAACTGAGCCACATGTACGTCGACAACGCCGCCATGCAACTGGTGCGTGCACCCAAGCAGTTCGACGTGATCGTTACCGACAACATGTTCGGCGACATCCTGTCCGACCAGGCCTCGATGCTTACCGGCTCCATCGGCATGCTGCCGTCGGCGTCCCTGGACACCCACAACAAGGGCATGTACGAGCCTTGCCACGGCTCGGCGCCGGACATCGCAGGCCTTGGCATTGCCAACCCGCTGGCGACCATTTTGTCGGTGTCGATGATGCTGCGCTACAGCTTCAACCAGCAAGCGGCGGCCGCTGCCATCGAGCAGGCGGTCAGCCTGGTCCTGGACCAGGGCTTGCGCACTGGCGACATCTGGTCGACCGGTTGCACCAAAGTCGGAACGCAGGAAATGGGCGACGCAGTAGTCGCGGCGCTGCGGAATCTGTAATCTCTCGGGCCCCGCTTGTTGCTGATGCCGGCAAGCGAGCCCACTTTTTGTAAAAGGTGTAGTTGCGATGAAACGTGTAGGTCTGATCGGTTGGCGCGGTATGGTCGGTTCCGTGCTCATGCAGCGGATGCGGGAAGAGCAGGATTTCGATCTCATTGAGCCAGTGTTTTTCACCACTTCCAATGTCGGTGGCCAAGGCCCGTCCGTGGGCAAGGATATTGCTCCGCTCAAAGATGCTTACAGCATTGAAGAGCTCAAGACCCTCGACGTGATTCTGACCTGCCAGGGTGGCGACTACACCAGCGAAGTCTTCCCCAAGCTGCGTGAAGCCGGTTGGCAGGGCTACTGGATCGATGCCGCTTCCAGCCTGCGCATGCAGGATGACGCGGTCATCGTGCTGGACCCGGTCAACCGCAAGGTCATCGACCAGCAGCTGGATGCGGGCACCAAGAACTACATCGGCGGCAACTGCACCGTCAGCCTGATGCTGATGGGCCTGGGTGGCCTGTTCGAAGCCGGTCTGGTGGAGTGGATGAGCGCCATGACCTACCAGGCGGCCTCCGGTGCCGGCGCGCAGAACATGCGTGAGCTGATCAAGCAGATGGGCGCGACCCACGCCGCGGTTGCCGATGAACTGGCCAACCCGGCCAGCGCCATCCTCGACATCGACCGCCGCGTGGCCGAAGCCATGCGCAGCGACGCCTATCCGACCGAGAACTTCGGTGTACCACTGGCCGGCAGCCTGATCCCGTGGATCGACAAGGAACTGCCGAACGGCCAGAGCCGTGAAGAGTGGAAGGCCCAGGCCGAGACCAACAAGATCCTTGGTCGCTTCAAGAGCCCGATCCCGGTGGACGGTATCTGCGTGCGGATCGGCGCCATGCGCTGCCACAGCCAGGCGCTGACCATCAAGCTGAACAAAGACGTGCCGATCGCCGATATCGAAGGCTTGATCAGCCAGCACAACCCATGGGTCAAGCTGGTGCCGAACAACCGCGACAGCAGCATGCAGGAGCTGAGCCCGACCAAGGTCACCGGCACCCTGAATGTACCGGTTGGCCGTCTGCGCAAGCTCAACATGGGCACCCAGTACCTGGGCGCGTTCACCGTCGGCGACCAGTTGCTGTGGGGCGCGGCCGAACCGCTGCGGCGCATGCTGCGGATCCTGCTGGAACGTTGATCGGTTGAAGTTGTGAAAGAACCCGTGCCTTGCGAGAGGCGCGGGTTTTTTTTGCCGACCGAAAGTCCGTCATCGCGGGCATGCGTTGAACCCTGTGGGAGCGGGCTTGCCCGCGATGGAGTCGATACAGACACTGCATAATTGCCTGTGCGCCACCCACCCGGTAAAGTGCCGCTCCCCCCGTTTCGCCTGAGGTAGAACCATGAGCCAGTCCTTTGATATCGCCGTTGTCGGCGCCACCGGTACTGTCGGCGAAACCCTCGTCCAGATTCTCGAAGAACGCGACTTCCCGATCGCTAACCTGCACCTGCTCGCCAGCAGCGAATCGGCCGGGCATTCGGTACCGTTTCGTGGCAAGAACGTGCGGGTGCGGGAGGTCGATGAGTTTGATTTCAGCAAAGTCCAGCTGGTGTTCTTCGCCGCAGGCCCAGCGGTCACCTTGAGCTTTGCCCCGCGTGCGACGGCAGCCGGCTGCTCGCTGATCGATCTGTCAGGTGCCTTGCCGGCCGAGCAGGCGCCCCAGGTGGTGCCGGAGGCCAATGCCCAAGTGCTGGCCAGCCTGAAAAAACCGTTCCAGGTCAGCAGCCCGAGCGCCTCGGCCACCACCCTGGCAGTGGTGCTCGCGCCGTTGCGCGAACTGCTGGATGTGCAGCGCGTGACCCTGACCGCCAGCCTGGCTGTGTCCACCCAGGGCCGCGAGGCGGTGACCGAGTTGGCCCGGCAGACCGCCGAGCTGTTGAATGTGCGTCCATTGGAGCCGCGCTTTTTTGATCGGCAGATGGCATTCAACCTGCTGGCACAGGTCGGCACGCCGGATGCGCAAGGCCACACCCTGCTGGAAAAACGCCTGGTCCACGAACTGCGTGCAGTCCTCGGACAGCCTGCATTGAAAATTTCCGTAACCTGCGTTCAAGCCCCGGTGTTTTTTGGCGATAGCTTTAGCGTGACCCTGGCGTCGGCCAAGCCGGTTGACCTGGCGGCGGTGAACGCTGCGCTGGAGGTTGCCGAGGGTGTCGAGCTGGTGGAGGCGGGCGATTACCCGACTCCAGTCGGCGATGCGGTTGGCCAGGACGTGGTCTACGTCGGTCGGGTTCGCAGCGGGGTCGACGACCCGACGGAACTTAATTTGTGGCTGACGTCAGATAACGTGCGCAAAGGCGCAGCGCTCAACGCGGTGCAAGTGGCCGAGTTGTTGATAAAAGCCCTTGTGTAAAAGATACTTGGCAACAATTTTCAGAATGATTCTAGCTGAGCGCTATGCTTGCAAGCGGAGCGCCTGCGGGGGCTCCCTGGCGTGTCAGTGAAATAATCGCGTACAGCCTCATCCGAGGCCTGTGCGCAATGCCTTGTGGCAGCGACAAACAACACCTTCTCGCTGGCCGAGGAATGTTCAAACAAAGGATGAGGCTATGGTTCAAGTTCGCAAACTGGTGTTAGCAATAGCGGCCGCCTCGGCGCTGTCCTCCGGTATGGCGCATGCCCTTGGGCTCGGGGAACTGACCCTGAAGTCGACCCTGAACCAACCGTTGGTGGCCGAGATCGAGTTGCTCGATGTCAAGGACCTGACGGTGGCCGAAGTGGTGCCGAGCCTGGCCTCAGCCGATGACTTCGCCAAGGCCGGCGTGGATCGCCAGGCGTTCCTCAATGACCTGACCTTTACCCCGGTGCTCAATGCCAATGGCAAGAGCATTCTGCGGGTGACCTCCAGTCAGCCATTGTCCGAACCCATGGTCAAGTTCCTGGTCCAGGTGATGTGGCCCAACGGCCGCCTGCTGCGCGACTACAGCGTGCTGCTCGACCCGTCCAAGTTCTCGCCGCAAACGGCCGAGGCTGCCGGGCAAGCCGCGCCGGCGATCAATGCGCCAGTCACCGGGGCGACAGCACAACACACCACCGTGGCCCGCGACACCCTCTGGGAAATCGCCGCCAAGGCACGCAACGGCGGTTCGATCCAGCAGACCATGCTGGCAATCCAGGCGTTGAACCCCGATGCGTTCATCGATGGCAACATCAACCGCTTGAAGGCCGGCCAGGTCCTGCGCCTGCCGGATGCCACGCAAATCACCCAGTTGCCGCAGACCCAGGCCATTGCCGAAGTGGCTGCGCAGAACAAGGCCTGGCGCCAGGGCCGTCGGTATGTGCCACGGACCCAGGCCCAGCAACTGGATGCCACCGGTCGTGCACCTGATGCTGCCGCGGCGCAGGGTGCGGCCCGCGACAGCTTGAGCCTGGTCTCGGCCGAGTCGGGCAAAAACACCGGTAAAGGCGCGGTCGGCGACAGCAAGGGCATCAGTAACAAACTGGCGGTGACCCAGGAAAGCCTGGACACCACCCGGCGCGACAATGCCGAGCTGAAAAGCCGCGTGGCCGACCTGCAAAGCCAGATGGACAAGCTGCAACGCTTGATCGAACTGAAGAACAATCAACTGGCCAAGTTGCAGGCTGAAGGCGGCGCGACGCCTGAGGCGGCTGCGTCCGAGGCGCTGCCTGCTGAGTCCGTACCGGCCACTGCGCCTGCAGTGACTGACGCTGTACCGACTGCCGCCCCTGGCGAAACACCTGTCAAGACGACACCTGAGCAAACCTACAACGAGCTGCTGACCAGCCCGCTGTTGATGGGGCTGATCGGGGGTGGCGCGATTGTCCTGGCGTTGCTGCTGTTGCTGCTGGCCCGCCGGCGCAAGGCGCAGCAGGAAGCCGAGAAGCATGTGCGCATGGCGCGTGCGTTGGCCGAGGAATCGGATTTCAACGAAGACCTGGATCTGCCGGAGAGCAGTTTCGAAGGCCTCGAAGAACCGGCCCCGACTGCCAAGTTGGCCACCGCGCCGACGCCAGCGCCGGTCGTTGCGGCAGTTGTTACCCCGGTGGTAATGACCACGCCGATTGCCGCGCCATTGGTGGCGCCGGCCGGCGAGCGGGCGGACGACGTGCTGGGTCATGCCCAGGCCCATATCGATGAGGGGCGCCTGAACCAGGCCGCCAGCCTGCTCGAGGAAGGCATCAAGCAAGAGCCACAACGCAGCGAGCTGCGCCTCAAGCTGATGGAAGTCCACGGCATGCAGGGCGATCGCGATGCGTTCGTGGTGCAGGAGCGCCAGCTGGTTGCCAATGGCAAGAACTTTGCACAAGTCGAAGAGCTCAAGAGCCGCTTCCCGGCCATGGCGGCGGTCGCTGCAGTCGGTGGTATCGCTGCCGCGGCGGTAGCGGCCGAGCTGGATGCGCAGTACGTCAAGGACCTGCTGCTGGACGAGCCGCAAGAACCTGCGCCGAGCGCTGAAGAACCGGCGCTGGACGATGATTTCGACAGTGCCTTCGACCTCGATCTGGACGCACCACAGGCCGCCCCGCAAGTAGAGCCGGCTGCAGCAGTGACGGCGCTGGAAGATGACTTCGACAGCGCCTTTGATCTCGACCTGGATCAGCCCGAGGAGCCGGTTGCGGCACCGGTTGCGCCAGCAGAAGTTGCGCTGGATGACGACCTCGATGCTGCCTTCGATCTCAGTCTGGATGAACTGGAGGCGGTGTCGCCGGCCGTGGTCGCGACCGAACCGGTTGCCGAGCTGGAAGACTTCCCGCTGGACGACGATCTGAGTTTCGAGTCGCCGGCTGAGGCGCCGCAAAGCCCGGCCGACCTGGCGGATTTCGACCTGGACCTGGCTGGCGATGTACCGGAGTCGGTCCTGGCTGAGGACGCCGCGGTCCTGGGCCTGGACGATGAGCCCCAGGACCTGGCCGTAAGCGAGGAGCCGGCGGTAGCCGAAGTGACGCCTGACGACCTGGAGTTGCCGGCGGATTTCGACCTGTCCCTGGCTGATGAGATGGATGCACCCGCCACATCGGATGACTTCATCACCGACCTGGATGATGTTCACGCTGAACTGGACCGTTTTGCCGAGGATCTCGAACATCCGCCTATCGGCGAGCCGAGCTTCACCGCCGAAGACGCGGCGCTGGCGATGGACAACGACGAACCGGAGTTCGACTTCCTGTCGGGCACCGATGAAGTCGCTACCAAGCTGGACCTGGCCCAGGCCTACATCGACATGGGCGACAAGGACGGCGCGCGGGATATTCTCGGTGAGGTCCTCAGCGAGGGCAACGACGGACAGAAGGGCGAAGCCAAGGAGATGCTTGCTCGTCTGGTGTGATGCTGGACCTCTGGAATCGGTAACCTTTGGCAGCTGCTGAAGGTTGCGATCTTTTGATCTTGGCTTTGTGGGCATATCCGTTGGTGGGGTCGGGGCGGCTTATGGTTCCGCCTGACGGCGGCTCACTTTTGAACAGCGCAAAAGTAAGCAAAACGCTCTTTCCCCACCACTCGGCACCTCGC